>NZ_DVEA01000021.1:0-18062 GCF_015295965.1 Thermoleptolyngbya sp. M55_K2018_002 | reverse complement strand
GTAGCAGTTCGCTTAGGTATGACCCGTCTTGTCCGGTGATCCCTGTGATGAGTGCGTGCTTTTTGTGGGTCATGAATGTCCTCGTAGAGTTAGCGGTAAGATTTGTGGGTTGCTTCTGTATGTAGCAAGGGCTAGGAGTTAGGGGTTAGGCTCGAAGCCTCTGCTTTAGTAAGCTTTGTGGCTCGATGTGTAACCCTAACCCCTCTGTCTAAAGCCGTATATGTCTGTGAGCGATCGCCCCCTGATTTCTATCAGTTAAGTAACCTTTGATACGATATGCAATTATCGGGTCTGTCGCTAGTCAAGCTATAAATTTGTAGCCAAAAGTACAACCCTTTTCTCATGCTTCTTGCTTATGAATGGCATCTGATTCTGCGGACAAACGAACTGGTTTACTTAGAAGACTGGGACGCTGGTCTGAGCCGTTAAGCTAGATCAAAGGTTGCAATTAACATTTCTTAAAGAAGATCAATTATCCGGATGAATCTCGTCAATTCCGACTAACCAGCAGTACAAAATTCAGTTTTTAACTATGACCTAAATCTGTAACTTGGGATCTAAGTTTATTTTCAGATCAGGAACTTAAATGCCCTTAAGGAACAGATTTTAGAGCGCTGAGATCGCCTCTTGAAATTACCATCCAAGGCGAAAGATACCCCTTTACATCTGTTTCAAGCGTTTCAAGAGGCGATCGCCTTTCATCTTACCTAAAGCCCAAACAATCGCAGGATATTCACAATCGGAAATATCTGCCCAATAGGTGTTGTGATCGTTCCTAACGTATCCGAGAAACTGGCCAATCCCGATCGCCCAACCACAATGACATCATTACCCCGCAAGCCCGGATTATCCGCATCATTCAATGCATTGGCAAAGTCGATTTCAATCGTGCGTTCTGCCACCGTTCCATCGGGATTCAATCGAATCAGCTTCACCGAATCGCGCCGCGCTCGACGATTGTTAAAGCCACCCGCCGCCAAAATTGCCTGATTAAGCGGTGTATTCGGCGGCACTTGCACAATCCCTGGTTGATTGACCTCGCCCACCACATAAACCTGAATCGACGCTGGCGAGAAGGTTGCGGCCGCTAGCTCCGTTGCTTCTGCTGGGTCGAGTTCGGTTGCCACCGGAATGTACACAGTGTCGCCATTTTGCAACACTGTGTCCTGGTTCACATCACCCGTTTGCAGCAGCCTCCACAGATCAACATCCAGCGTTTGCACGCGGCCACTGGCGGTTTGGCGGCGCACCTGGATCTGTCGGACATTCGCCGTTTCGGTAATGCCACCTGCCACCTGAATCGCGCGAGTCACTGTGGGAATTAGCGCTTCAGCATTATTGCCGCCTGTGCCAAGCGCTAGAGTATGCGTGCCCGGCCGCTTCACCTCACCCACCACCACAATGTCAATTGGGCGGCGCGTTGCGGCATACAGATTGGCTCCTGCCAAGCGGCGAGTTTCCGCCAGATTCAGCGTGCTTGCCGCCGGGATCTGAATCGTGTCGCCGTCTCGGAGGGTAATATCTTGAGTCAGGTCGCCCTCTTGCAGCAACTCCCAGAGGTTCACGGTAATCAGTTGTGTCGTGCTTTGGGTCGGGCTGAGGCGCTGGGTGCGGCGAATTTGGATCTGGCGGACATTGGCCGACGAGGTGACTCCCCCCGCATTTTGCAGAGCGGTCGTCAGCGTTGGCAACCTACCGGCAGTAAGCGTTTGCCCCCCCTGATCGCCCGATATGTTGAAGGTATATGATCCGGGGCGATCGATTTCTCCAGCGACGCTATAGCGAATCGGACGGGGAGACAGCAGGCTCAGGGTGACAATCGGACGGCGATAAAACGGCGCATAGCGGGCAGAAATCGCAGCGGCGGCCTGCTGAAGCGTTAGTCCTTCTACAAACACAGACCCGGCCAGGGGCAAGTTGAGCGTGCCGTCTACCAAAACTTGCTGGGGGCCGGTGTATTCTGGTACTCGAAAGATTGTGACCTGGATGCGATCGCTCGGCCCCAGGGTATACGCATCCTCAATAAACACAGACTGGGCAACAGAAATTGGCGCTGCGGGCCGCAACTGGCTATGGGCAGGCAAGGCAACACCGCTCAACACGATTAGCGCACTTGCAACGGAGGCAGTGTGTTTTTGGAAGTTAGACATTGCGGTAAAACGGCCGGAAGATCGGCAGAAAAGACACCAGCGTTTACGGAAGTTATCCGAAAAAACCGTAAGGGGGGCACGCTTTCTTCTGCTATTTACACTGCCAGGCACTCGCAACCGGATTAATACGTGAAGTTCATGAAGGGAATACAGCGCCGTCTGTAAATCTATGGTGGGCTGTTTGAGCAGTGCTTTCAGCGCAAAAAGCGCTTGCATTGCTCCAATATGCTAACCGCACAGTCAGACATAGCCTGTCTGTCCCTATTAAGATAGAGGCCTTACTTGCTAAATGGGCGATACTGGATTCGAACCAGTGACCCCTTCCGTGTGAAGGAAGTGCGCTACCACTGTGCTAATCGCCCGCAGTTTTTTAATGTAGCACAAGCTTTTTAAATCAACAAACTTTTCAAAATACCGATTTACTCGCCCCCCTGCTCAACTCATGGGCTTTTGCACTACCATAGAAAGGTTGTAAAAATCTGAACCGTCGGCAGCTATGGCAGTTCCTAAGAAGAAAACCTCCAAATCAAAGCGCGATCAGCGCAAAGCCACCTGGAAGCGCAAGGCCGCTCTGCAAGCTCAGCGTGCGCTGTCTCTGGGCAAGTCGGTGTTGACTGGCCGCTCCACAGGCTTTGTCTATCCCCAACCGGAAGAAGAAGAAGAGTAGAGACGAGACGGATGGTGGCAGATCGTCTGACCCTGCATTAGCGCCCCTGAGCATGGTTCATGCTGTCAGCGCATCATGCTTCAGCGCAATAATTTGGGAAGAGGCGATCGCCCCTATTGGTGTGAATCTATAACCCAACTAAAACCCACCTAAGCGGACTCTATGCTAGGCAAGTTTTTTAAGCCCCCCGCACCAGAGCAACGGGATCGAGTTCCGCCTGGGCAACACCTCGCCAGCGGCTTTCCAGTCCTAACCTACGGAGCAACCCCCGACATTTCCAGCGATGTTTGGGAGCTAAAGATTTGGGGACTCGCTGAACCGCTGACCCTGACCTATGCAGATCTTTTGAGCCTGCCGCAGACGGAATTCACGGCTGATTTTCACTGCGTCACAACCTGGTCAAAGCTGGATGTCCAGTGGACAGGCGTTAAGGTGACCGATCTGATGCAGCGAGTCAATCTTAATCCCAGCGCTACCCACGTCATGCAGCACAGCTATGGTGGCTACACCACGAATCTGGAGCTAGCTGACTTCTTGCGAGAAGAGAACTTCCTGGCCCACACGCTGGCGGGCGAGCCTCTGCCTGCCCCACACGGCGGCCCAGTTCGGCTGGTGGTGCCGCACCTCTACGCCTGGAAGAGTGCGAAGTGGATCAACGGGCTGGAATTCCTAGACCACGAAGAATTGGGCTTTTGGGAAAGAAACGGGTATCACCGCCGGGGGGAACCCTGGGCAGAGGAACGGTACAGCGACTAATCTGCAAATCGCTGCATCACACATGCATGGCATAAATGTCCCATCAGCCAAAGTTCAGCAGCTTGGCGACTGCTCTTGGCGATGACGCTCTTGGCCATGACTCAATGGCTCCGACTTAGCACATAGTCAGCCAACTGAATCAACGCCTGACGGGACTCTGAAGCAGGCAAAATGCTGATATGCTGCACGGCAAGCTGAGCATGGTGGTTGGCTAACTCGCGCGATCGCTCTAATCCTCGACTGTCTTCAATCAGCGCTAGCGCCTGTTCCAGATCGCCCTCTTGGGCAAACTCCCGCTCGATTAGCACTTCCAGATAGGGTTTTTCCTCAAGGGCGTAGAGCGCTGGAGCGGTCAGGTTGCCGCTTCGCAAATCGGAACCCGCAGGCTTGCCCAAGGCATCAGCAGAACCCGTAAAATCTAGCAGGTCATCCACGATTTGAAAAGCTAGACCGATATGGCGACCATAGCTATACAGGTGGTGACAGGTCTCTGGCGAGGCATCACTCAGCACGCCTGCTGCCTTGGCACTGTTGGCAATAAGGGACGCGGTTTTGTAATAGCTCTTGTCGAGATAGGCTTCCAGGCTGGTCCCCGTGTCAAAGCGATTTAGCCCCTGCTGAATCTCGCCTTCAGCAAGATCCATAATCACCTGCGACAGCAGCTTCACCACTTCCAGGTTGTCCAAATTTGCCAGATACCACGAGGACTGTGCAAACAGGAAATCACCCGCCAGCACTGCTACCCGATTGCCAAAGCTGCTGTGAACCGTCGGCACACCCCGCCGCAGTTCCGCCTCATCCACTACATCGTCGTGAACCAGGCTGGCGGTGTGGATCATTTCGGTGATCTCAGCCAGGCGGCGGTGTCGGGGCGTGATGTCGGGGATGCTGGTGGCTCTGGAGATGAGCAGCACAATCGCTGGTCTCAGACGCTTTCCACCCGCCCCAAACAGGTGCTCCGCTGCCGCGTAGAGGATGGGATGGCGAGCACCGACCAGTTGCTTCAAGTTGTCCGTCAGTTGACAGAGATCGGCATCCACAGGTGCAAAGAGAGAGGTGACTGAGGTCATGGAGACGCAGCGATATACTTAGTTACGAAATTTTACATATTTGCCTTTATTCTAAGCTACCCCCTCCCATCTGTGGGATGAAATTCCTGATAGAAATGCCAGAGTTCACTGAACTGATAAGCCTTTCAGGATTATTACAGTTTTGTAAACATTCTCTCATGAACTTGACTGATATGTTATTCTTATAACTACAAGGTATCCAACAACTAAATATTTTGAGAACCTTCCTCTGGAAGTTTTTTCTAGAAGCGCCACCTAAAGGGCGGCTCCGGGACTGCTACTTGCCTGGCAGCTTATGAGCGTGTCTACCCGGCGGCCTCTGTCTGGCAGGTTGCTTTTGGAAGGTTGGTGCAGCAGGCGGCGATCGCTGTCTTCAAAGCTCTGGTACGAGAACGTTAAGCCACGGGTCTTTCTGAAGGTCTTTGTGTCTTCTGTTCTCGCCAAGAGTTTTGGTCGCCGCTTCCCGTGCTGCTGAGCTCAGGGTGAATGACCTTGGTGATCCTGTGAATGGGACCGCATTTGTTGTATCAGATGTTGTTCCAGATCTGGTCACGAGGCATTTGCTACCAGCGTCTTGGATTCTGATTCAGATTATTGACCATCTGGGTCAAGGAGCTGGTTTCGGCTTGCTCTCAAGGCTTTGTTTTTTTCAATACTTCGTTTGACGAGCCAGATGCATCGCCCATCGGTCTGGAGTTTACCAGGCTTGTAGGTTGCAGCATTCGGCTGTAGACGTGGACGAGTGATGTCTGCCAAGCCAGAGGCAATTGCTTTTGGGCGATCGCCCTCGGGGGTATTTGGTAAGGTGTCGCTTCTGGTTGGGTTACGGTCGGTTTGGTTACGGTTCACTGGCTGGATGCAAGACTTACTTGCGGCAGCGCAGTGACTTGTTTTGCTCAGATTTGATTTGCTTATGGGTCTTTCGACCCCTTCCCTATATTTTTCCTGTAAACCGTAATGTTTAATGGAATGGTTCGCCATGGCTTCCTTCGGTATTCCGCTCACGATTCCCATCCTGGCTGCTTTTTACCTGCTGGCAGTGTATTTGCTGCTGATGGTGGTGCAGCGATCGCAGCCGTGATCCTTGCCCCACAGGCTTCATAGCTTTAGCCACGAAATGCTTTAGCCACAAAATGCTTTAGCCACAAACCACGCTCTATGCTACGCAAGCTCTCAGAAACCCTCCGAACCGCGCCATTGTGCAGGAAACGGAGGGTTTTCTAGTTCGTCGAAAGGCATATTCGATCTGGCTGCTATCCCGCTGGCAGCCCTAATCGCGGTTAATATCATCCACCGTGCGGAAAATATTGAACAATGCACCAATCGGGTTCAGCACCGCCCCAACCGCTCCACCAATTACCCCCAGAACATCAGTCGTCCTGGCCCGACCCGAAGGGCTAACCACCACAATGTCATTGCTTCGCAGAATCGGGTTGGTTTCGTCGTTCAGGTTAGCCGATAGGTCTACCGGAATTTCGCGTCGAGCCACGGTTCCATCTGGATTTAGCCGGATTAGCGTAACCCGGCCCTTGGATGCCCGAACATCATCAAACCCGCCCGCCGCCAGGATTGCCTGATTAAGAGACGTGTTTGGGCTAACAGAAACCGTGCCCGGCCGAACCACTTCACCTACCACATTGACGCTGATCGTGTCGGGAGAGAAGCTAGCAGCAGCGAGACGCTGACTTTCATCAGGATTCAAAGCCGTTGCCGTGGGCACGATCACCGTATCGCCATCCCGCAGGGTCACGTTTTGCTGCAAATTGCCAGACTGCAAGAACGCCCACAAATCAACCAAAATGACCTCTTCGGTGCCATTCAGGCGCGGGCGACGAACTTCCACATTTCGCACGTCTGCAAGCTGCGTAATGCCGCCTGCGGTCTGAATCGCTTCAATAACCGTGCGAAGTTCCCCTGCTCTGGCTTCGCCACGGGTTTCTAGCGTGGTCTGTCCGGCCGGGCCTGTTCCCACGCTTTGTCCTGTTGTGTAGGCTCCAGGACGGTTCACTTCGCCGACGATCGCCACTCGCATGGGGCGCGGTGTGAGCAGCGTCACCGTCACAATCGGCTCCCGAATAAACTCGGCATAGCGGCTGGCGATCGCATCTGATGCCTCTTGCAGCGTCAGTCCCCGCACATTGACTTTGCCAATCCACGGCAGGTTCAGCGAACCGTCTACCAACACCGAGTAGCGAGCATTTTCGCCGCTCAGGTTGGGCACGTTGAAAATGTCAATTTGCACTGCATCGCCTGCACCCAGGACATAATCGGACTCGTAGTTGGGCGGCAGTGGGCGGCCCTCCGGCGGCATCGGTGCGGCAGGCTGGACATTGGCGCTGGCATTGGCGCTGGCATTGGATGGAATGGCGGTCTGCGCCAGAACGGGGGCAGTGTAGAGCATCACCAGCCCAAAGGCGATCGCCCGCACAATCCGACGAGGGGCTTGCTGGGGTCGCTTGGGCTGACTGGGGGCAAACGACGTTTCAGGACAGGAAAACAGCATATCCAACCAGACCTCAGGGTGAACCTGACTGTGCGTTGTCAGGGGTGGGCAGGATGACGGGCAGTAAAAGCAGGGGAGAAATAGCAGGCGAGAAATATCAGGGGAACAAGGGGGGGCGATCGCCGAATTTCAGGGAAAACGACTCGGTATCTAAACCTGAATCTAAAACCGACGATTAGTATCGTTGATTATCAATATAGAGAGCAATGGAAAGCAATATTGCAAGATTAATATAGCAGTCCTTTTTGGAAAGCAAAATCCAACGCCTGAATCGCTCAAGCCGCCAATTAAAACCTTAAAAATTGAGGTTGGGCCACCCAAGGAGAGTTGCCCAACCCGAATGAAACCTAAGAGAAACCTAAAAGAAACCTGAAAACCAAGCCTGGAAAAACCTTGAATGCCAAGGACTGTCAGGACTCGCTGGGAGATGGGCAAGAAGATGTGCAACTTGGCCAATTCCCTCACCCTAGATTCCTCTCCTGGAGCGGGACAGGAACTTCAAGCCTCTCTTGCTCCCCTTCTCCCAAGTCGGGAGAAGGGGTTAGGGGATGAGGGCAGATTGCAAGTCGCACATCGCGTTGCTTAAATCAATGCCGGAACCTTGGCTGGGGCAAAGTATGCATCTTGCTCAGCCCGCAGTTTGTCGCACAGGCGACCGGCTGGAAGTTCCACATCATCGTAGGTCAGCACCTGATCGCGGGGGATATCGCGCTTCAGACGACACCCTTCCGCCAAGCCCATCGGCAGTAGGCGCTGCGCCTGCGTAATTTCCGCTGTTTCGCACTGGCCGTAGGTCATGTAGTAGCCGATGCCGTCCAGCGTTTCGCCGGCCTTCAGGTCAATTTTGGCAGTTGCAACGACATCCACCTTGGGCCCCGCTGTGGGAGCGAGAACCGCATCCTGGAACAGCACCACGCGGGCAACGGACAGCGGCACTTCAAAGTGGCAGAGGTGGTACGGCGTGTAGAAGCTGTAGAGCGGCCCTTCGCCAAGCTTGTATAGGTTGAGATAGTGCTTTTGCTTCGGGTCGTCATGAGTCCCGAAGACAAACACGCCGGGGCCCGGACGCACGCCCACAACGTAATCCACAATGCCGCCCAGGGACTTTAGCTCATCCACGTCATACAGCTTGGTGCAGTCGTCGATGTGGCCAGTGTATTTCAGGTTGAACTGCTCAACCAGCGCGTCGGCATTGCGGTTAAAGTCGTAACCATACATGCCGCGTTTGGCGACGGTCATGCCCGTGGCATTGGCCACAATCGCCTGTTCAAAGGAAATCTTGGTGCCGTCGGCAAAGCTCGTCACCATGTGGGCTTTTTGCCCCCACTGCTTGGCAAATCCTTCTTGAGTTGTGGGGTTGCGGTAGGGGTCTTGCAGGCCCTTGATGTTGCCGCAGAGCAAGGGGGTGAGGCCGATGCTCTTGACGAAGCGGTAGAGGTTCATCTGCACGCCGGGCTGGTCGCCATCGCAGGCCGACAGCACCACGCCTGCCCGATCGGCATAGACCTTGAGGATGGGGCCGATGGTTGCGTCTAGCTCGGCGTTCATCAGCACGACGTGTTTTTTGTGGGCGATCGCCTCTAGCACCACCTGCGCGCCAAACTCGATCGCGCCCGTCACCTCGATAACGGCATCAATGCTTTCGGCGCGACACAGCAGCATTGCGTCATCCGTTGCGGCGGGAACCCCCTGGGCGATCGCATCTTCCAGTTCACCCAGCGTCTTCACCGTGCGGATATTGTCCAAACCCGCTTCGCTGTAGGCGCGAACTGCACCCTCTACGCTGCGGTTGAAAATTGCCACCAGCTCCATACCCGGAACGGAATTCACGATCTGATTGGCGATGCCGCGCCCCATGAAGCCCGCGCCCACCATCGCCACCCGAATCGGGTTGCCCGCTTCCTGGCGAGCCTGCAATGCGGTGTCTATGATATACAGCATTTCTATACTCCTACTGCAACGTTCTCAAACAATGCCCAGGCAGCGTCCTTCTCAGAAATGACAGTCACCTCCATCGGCCACTCAATGCCAAAGGCTGGGTCGTCATAGCGGAGGCCGCGCTCATAGCCAGGAGTGTAGAATTCACCAACCTGGTACACCACCTCTGCCCCATCCGTCAGGGCTTGATAGCCGTGGGCAAACATTTCTGGTATATACAGGGCACGGCGATTCTCAGCCGTCAACTCCACGCCGATATGCTGCCTGTAGGTCGGCGAATCGGGCCGCATATCGATAATCACGTCGTAGATCGCGCCCCGCGTGCAGCGAACCAGCTTGGTTTCCGCAGCCGGGGGAATCTGATAGTGCATTCCGCGCAGAGTGCCTGCCTTGTGGTTAAACGACAGGTTGCATTGCGCCACCGTCGGCTTCAGCCCATGCGCCTCAAATTCCTTGGCGCAGAAGGTGCGAGCAAACGCGCCGCGATGATCTTCGCGATAGTCCAGGTCGATGATGAATGCGCCCTTAAGTTTGGTTTCGGTAAAAATCATGACTAGCTCCAGAAGAAATCTTTGTCGATTTGCTGCGTGCGAATCAGGTATTCAAGCTGCTTCAGGCGCGTGAAGCCGCGAGCCTCAAACACCTCTTTCGTCATGTCGATCTGGCTAAACACCTTGCGAAGTTGCTCAGCACCCCGACGCGCATCCCACTCGCATTTGAAACCAGGAAGCTGGGTGTTGATCTTTTCAAACGACACGCGATAGCTGCGGTTGTCCGAGCCGTTGTCGCCAAAGCTGAGCTGGCAGCCAGGGAATGTTTCTGCCACGATCTCGGCAATCTGCTTGACCTGATAGTTGTTCGCCGTGTCGCCCACATTGAAGACCTGATTGTGAACAATGTCACGCGGCGCTTCCAGCGTGCAGATGATGGACTTGGCGATGTCAAGGGCATGGACGAGCGGACGCCAGGGCGTACCGTCGCTGGTCATTTTGATCTCTTTAGTCGTCCAGGCCAGACCCGACAGGTTGTTTAGCACGATGTCAAAGCGCATCCGGGGCGACGCACCAAACGCGGTCGCGTTTCGCATGAAGGTGGGCGAGAAGTTGTCGTCTGCCATCGGCATGACATCGCGCTCCACGAGCGTTTTACATTCGGCGTAGGCCGTTTGGGGGTTGACCGGGGTTTCCTCCGTCACCACGTCCGTAGAGGCGACTCCGTATACGCTGCAAGAGGACATATACACAAAACGGCGCACCCCTGCTTGCTTGGCCAGTTCTGCCAAGCGGACAGACCCCTTGTGATTAATGTCGTAGGTAATATTGGGGGAAAGCTGGCCCGTGGGGTCATTGGACAGTTCTGCCATGTGAACCACGGCTTCTACGCCTTCCAGGTCTTCCAGCGTAATGTGGCGGATATCTTTGTTTAAGGTTTTCGCAGTTTTATCTGTGCCGTTATAGAGCCAGCCGACTTTATAAAAACCTGTGTCTACGCCAATCACGTCAAAGCCGCGATCCAGCAACAGCGGTGCTAAAAGGCTGCCCAGATATCCTTCGGTTCCAGTGACCAATACTTTCATGCTGTGGATTCCTGTGTTGTGTGTACTGTAAACGCTGATATGCCAGACATTCCGGGACTGGCTTGGGCCGCTCAGAAGGGACGAGAAGGTGTGAACAAAAGGGGGATTTGCAGGGGGCGATCGCCCCTAGACCGCTTGCACAGGGGATGTGGCAGGCGAAAACTGTTCGGCAATCTGCTCGGTGACGGCCTTGCCAATCTCCAGCGAGGAGGTCGCTGCCGGAGACGGCGCATTGCAGACGTGGATGGAGTTTTTCCCCTTCACAATCAAAAAGTCGTCCACGAGCTTGCCATCGTTCATCAACGCCTGGGCCCGCACGCCCGCGTGGGTCGGCACCAGATCCTCAGACTGCACTTCGGGGATGAGCCGCTGCAAGCTCCGCACAAAGGCAGCCTTGCTAAACGAACGGATGATTTCCTGGATGCCCTCGTCAGCGTGCTTTGCCGCCAGCTTCCAAAAGCCCGGATAGGTCATCACCTCAGCAAAATCCTTGAGGTCGAAATCGGTTTTCTTATAGCCCTCGCGCTTGAGGCTCAGCACGGCGTTTGGCCCAGCGTGGACGCTGCCGTCGATCATGCGGGTAAAGTGAACCCCCAGGAACGGAAACGCCGGGTTGGGCACGGGATAAATCAGCCCCTTCACCAGATAGCGCTTTTCGGGCGTGAGTTCGTAATATTCTCCCCGAAAGGGCACAATCTTGGCTTCGGGATCGACCCCGCCTATCTTGGCGACGCGATCGCTATGCAGTCCAGCGCAGTTCACCACTAGCCGCGCTTCAAATGTGCCGTTCGTGGTTTCCACAACCTTGCTGTTGGGTCGATCAACGATGCGCTCTACTTTGGTGTTGAGGTATAGCTCGCCGCCCTGCGATCGCACGATTTCTGCATACTTCTGGCAGACCTGCTTATAGTCAGCAATGCCCGTCGAAAACACGCGCACCCCAGCCAGGCAGTTTACATGCGGCTCGATTTCCCGCACCTCTTCAGCCGTAATCCGGGCGACCTGGATGCCGTTTTGCAGACCCCGCTGATAGAGATTTTCCAGCAGCGGCAGTTCATGCTCCTCGGTGGCGACAATCACCTTGCCGCAGACCTCGTGGGGGATGTCATGTTCGCGGCAAAACGCCACCATCGACTGGCAGCCATCGCGGCAAAACTTTGCCTTGAAGCTGCCCGGTTTGTAGTAAACGCCGGAGTGAATCACGCCGCTGTTGTTGCCCGTTTGGTGAAAGGCCCACCGGCTTTCCTTCTCAAACAGGACGATCTTGGCATCTGGGTAGCGACGACCCAGCGCCATTGCTGTGGATAAACCAACGATGCCACCGCCAATAATTGCAAAATCGTACATGAATCTCCGTCCTTAGGATTGGCTATTCGTCGCTTCAGAACCCGCCGAACAGGGTTCGACGCGGTTCGCGCGTTGCGTCAAGTTGCAGCAGTGTTGGTTTAGAAACCCAACCCAAAGCACCCCTACCAGGTCTTCCAAGGGGCTTTTCCTTTTTTCCAGAGTTCGTCCAGGTAGTTCTTATCCTTGAGGGTATCCATGGGCTGCCAGAAGCCTGCGTGCTTGTAGGCAGAGAGTTGACCCATGTGCGCCAGCTTTTGCAGTGGCTCTTGCTCCCACACGGTCGAGTCGTCTTCAACGTAGTCGATGACCTCTGGCTCCAGCACGAAATAGCCGCCGTTGATCCAGGCTCCGTCGCCAACGGGCTTTTCGTGAAACTGGGTAATTTTGGTTTGCTCTTCGCCGAGGGCGATCGCCCCAAAACGACCCTGGGGCTGCACGGCTGTCAGCGTTGCCAGCGTCGATTGCTGCTTGTGAAACTCCACTAATTCAGTGATGTTGACATCACTCACGCCGTCGCCGTAGGTGAAGCAGAAGGTTTCATTCCCAATATGCTCTCGAACGCGACGTAGACGGCCCCCGGTCATCGAGCTTTCGCCCGTATCTACCAGCGTGACGCGCCAGGGTTCGGCATAGCCGGAGTGAATGTTCATCTGGTTAAATCGCATGTCAAAGGTGACATCCGACATCCGCAGAAAATAATTTGCAAAGTATTCTTTGATGACGTAACCCTTATAACCGCAACAAATAATGAAGTCGTTGATGCCGTGGGCAGAGTAGATCTTCATGATGTGCCAGAGAATTGGCTGTCCGCCTATTTCCACCATCGGCTTTGGCTTGATAGATGTCTCCTCGCTCAAGCGAGTCCCCAATCCTCCAGCTAAGATGACTGCCTTCATAGGGTTACCCTGTGTAAACTCTCTAATCCTATTCTCAAGCAGACTCGCAGGAATGCTCGTAAAATTTCGAGGATCTGAAGTGAAGATCAAGTAAAGTAGCGGGCTAGCAGGATATTTACAGAGAATTTCATGTGAGATTTTTGACGAATTTACAGAGACAGGTTCATGATTTCCTTATTTTTTTGAGCAGATAACTCGTGGAATTACATAGGTTTTGAAGGCAAGCTGTACAGTCACCCGATCGGAAACCTGTCTTGAACGTCTGGGCTACGTGAATTCACGCGAAGTCATTTGAAATTAGAGCCAATCTGTAGAACCAGTCTATAGAGCCAATAGAGCCAATCTATAAAGGCAATCGAGCTTAACGGATCTTGCGAATTTGCCCCTTGCGTAGGCCTGCGGACTTAGAGGCTTAGAGGTTGGCGATCGCCACTGCTTCCATCGGCTCTGCCAGCGGAAAACCAAACACTCGCGCATAGAAATAGAGTTCACCGTCCAGCGCCCGTTTAATGTTCTCTGCTTTGCGGAAGCCGTGTTGTTCGCCCTGAAACAGCACGTAGGCAACGGGCAGTCCCTTTTCTTGCAGCGCGTTGACCATCATCTCCGCCTGATTGGGCGGCACGATTTTGTCTTCATCGCCCTGGAAAAAGATGAGGGGGCAGTTGAGCCGATCGATGGCATAGATGGGCGATCGCTCGATATACAAATCCCGGCGGGCGGGGTAGGGGCCAATCAGCCCGTCCAGATAGCGCGATTCAAACTTGTGGGTGTCCTTTGCCAGCGCCTCTAGATCGCTTACGCCGTAGTAGCTGGCCCCAGCTTTGAACACATCGCGAAACGCCAGCGCCGCCAGGGTGGTATAGCCGCCTGCGCTGCCGCCGTCGATGCAGAGGCGATCGCCATCCACCCAGCCCTGGTCTGCCAGATACTTCGCGCCATTCACGCAATCGTCTACGTCCACAATCCCCCAGTTGCCCTTCAGCCGTTCGCGATACTCGCGCCCGTAGCCCGTGCTGCCGCCATAGTTCACGTCCAATATGGCGATGCCCCGGCTTGTCCAGTATTGGATACTGGGGCTGAAGGTGGCGCTGGTGGCAGCGGTGGGCCCGCCGTGAATTTTCACCAAAAGCGGCGGTTTTTCCCTGGTGGGTGCAATGAAATCCTGATTTTGGGGCGGATAGAAAAAGCCGTAGGCAGTGAGGCCATTTGTCGTGGGAAACTCAATTGCCTGCGGTACAGAAATATAGCCAGGATCAATTTCCAGGGTGCTAGAGCGGCGCAGTTCCGTGATTTGCCCCGTAGATAGGTCGAGATGGGCGATCGCCCCCGGTTTGGTCGGCGAACCCGCGCCAAACACCACCGAGGAACCCGCCACCTGAAGGCCGCCAATGCTGGTGTAGGGGGTGGGAATCTCAGTGAGTTCCAGCGTGCGCGTGTGCAGCCGCGCCAGTTTAGAAACGCCGTCTTCGCTGTAGGTGCAAATCAGCGACTCTGCCGACTCAAAGCCGTAGGTAGACATGCCAAACACCCACAGCGGCAGCCCAAACTCGGCAGACTTGGGACAGAGCGGTTCTGGCGTGGCAGTGGCAGCGTTCCAGCGGTAGAGGTTCCACCAGTTCGTGCGATCGCTCACAAAGTACAATTCCCCATCCGGCGACCAAGCGGGCTGAAAAATCGACTCCGCCTCGCCGCCGACAATCTTCTGCGGTTCTCCCAAACGACCGTCTGCATTGACCTCCGCAACCCACAGCGTCGTGCCGTCCCACGGCATATTCGGATGGTTCCACTCGATCCAGCACAGCCGCGAGCCGTCAGGACTCAGCCGGGGAAAGGCGTAGAAGTCGCTGCCCGACACCAGCACCGTTCCTGCATCCAGCCCTCCATCTGTGGATGAGAGGCTGATAGACACGATTGTATTCACAGGTTCATGATCATTTTGGGAATGATCTTCGCGCACGCAAATAAGGCGATTTCGCACGCGATCGCACACAGCATCGGCATAGCGAAATGCACCTTCGGGCGTAATTGGCTGCGGCGCTTCACCCGGACTTATTTGATACAAGCGCTGATCCGCAAAGTTCGAGAAATATACAATGCCATCCCGCACGATGTACGCGCCGCCGCCATACTCATGCACGCGAGTCCGAACGTTAAACGGTAGAGGAGTGAGATCCTGTGTGGAAGCATCTGGAGCATTGGAGGGCGATCGCCGCACCACCACGTTGCGCCCGCCCTCCGTCGGTCGCCCCTCACTCCAGTACACATCGCCGCCATCCAGCCGCACCTCCCCTAGGCGCAAGCTTCCCGCCACAATCAGGTCTGAGGTGATGGGCGATTTCCAGGAGCCAAAGGGGGCAATCTGCGGCATAGTCACGGGTTTCCTGCTAACGTGTGCGGATCAAAGGGAGTTCTCACATTCGATGTCTGGCACAGGATGTCTGGCACAGAATGTCTGGTGCAGGATGTCTGGCACAGGATGTCTGGCACAGGGCTTGATGGCAGTTGCATAAGGGCTGATGGCATCCTGACATCGAGCCTACATTCAGGAAAAGCCTGGGTTCAAACCCCTAGCTTCACAAGCCCATCTAGCTGCCAATGTATCGCAGAATAGCCCGGAGTTTGCGGGTTTGCCGATATCATAGGCTTCAAAATTTGAGAAACCGACCGTGCCTGCACATAACTAGGACTTACGCAGTTGGACAATTTCTCGCGAGCGCAGCCCGCGAGAAATTGTCCAAAATCCAGAAAGCCTATCGCAAGTGCGTAAGTCCTGATCGCATAAACTTCAGCTTTTTGGAGAAACTGCATGAAGGTTGCTGTTTTTAGTACCGAACCTTACGATCGCAAGTTTTTGGACGCTGCCAATGCCGCTGCTGGATCGCCCCACGAACTCGTTTATTTTGATGTCCGTCTGGAACCCAAAACGGCGCTTCTTGCGGCTGGATTCCCCGCAGTCTGCGTGTTTGTGAACGATGATGTCAGTGCTGACACACTCCGCGCCTTGGCAAACGGAGGAACCCGCCTCGTCGCTCTGCGCTGTACAGGATATAACAACGTCGATTTGGAAGTGGCCGCCGAGTTGGACATGAAAGTCGTGCGGGTCGTTGCCTACTCCCCCTACTCCGTCGCGGAACATGCGGCCGGGCTAATTCAAATGCTTAATCGCAAGCTATACCGAGCCTATAGCCGTGTCCGAGACGACAATTTTTCGCTTAACGGACTACTGGGCTTCGATCTACACGGCAAAACAGTTGGCGTAGTGGGTACGGGCAAAATCGGCGTAATCTTTGCCCAAATTATGCACGGCTTCGGCTGCCACCTGCTAGGTTACGACCCTTACCCCAGTCCCAAGTTTGAGGCGCTAGAAGATGCCCGCTATGTGGATCTGCCAGATCTGCTGGCTCAGTCGGACATTATCTCGCTGCACTGCCCGCTGACCCCTGAAAATCATCACCTGATTAATGCCACCACGATCGCCCAAATGAAAGATGGTGTCATGCTGATCAACACCAGCCGGGGCAAGCTGATTGACACCAAAGCGGCGATCGCAGGCATTAAATCAGGCAAAATCGGCTACCTGGGCATCGATGTCTACGAAGAAGAGGAGGAGCTATTTTTCCGCGACCTCTCCGACACCGTGATTCAAGACGACACGTTCCAGCTTTTGCAGTCCTTCCCGAACGTCGTCGTTACGGCACACCAGGCATTCTTTACTCGCGAAGCCTTGAACGACATCACCACCACCACCATCACTAGCATCAGCGACTTTGAGCAGGGCAACCCGCTCAAGGACGAGGTGAAGCTGCCCCAGAAGGTCGCCACGCCCGCCTGATCCCCTGAATAAAATAATTTGTGGAATTGGCATAAGACTTACGCAGATGGACGATCAACTGGGGGGCATCCCAGTTCTGCAAATTCGCCCTCATCCCCCAGCCCCTTCTCCCAAAACAGGAAAAGGGGAGCCGGATTCAAAGTCCCTCTCCCGCTCTGGGAGAGCGCTTTAGGGCGAGGGTTACAAAAGTGGGATGCACTCGTCAACTGAAGCCTTTGGTCAGGCTTTGGGCTGTTTCGTAGACCACGGTTCCCCAAAGGTCGTATAGGGAGTTCGGGTTACCTAAGAGGATGTTTGAAAAGGTATCGCCTGTAATGTTAAGCACTCAGAGATCCCCCCTAGCCCCCTTAAAAGGGGGGGGAACCGCCTATTCCCCCTTTTAAGGGGGATTTAAGGGGATCTTGCACGCTTTGCTACAAACAGTAGGACTTTTCAAACATCCTCTAAGCGATTCGGAGGCAATCACTGCAAAAATCACTGCAAAAATCACTAAAAAAAGCTGCTGTGGTTTCACAGCAGCCTCTTTATTAAGAACTGAAGCAGAGCTATCTAAATATGCCAAACACGTTTCACAGACTGCTCTATAGCTGAGGCATGTAGGACTCCTTCTCCGGCACGTCTACATACTCAGCCACGATGCGGCGGAACTCGTCACCGTCAATCGTTTCCTTTTCAATCAGCAGATCGACCAAGCGATCGATCACCACGCGATTGTCTCGAACGATACGGCAAGTTTCCTCGTAGCAATGTTCCACGATAGAGCGGACCTGGGCATCAATCCGAGCCGCGATCTCTTCGGAATATTCTGAGCGAGTCATCCAGTCGCGCCCCAGGAAAACCTCACCCTGCTGGCTTTCCAGCGACACCGGGCCCAGATCGGACATCCCAAAGCGCGTCACCATTTGCCGCGCCATGCCGGTCACCTGTTGCAGGTCGTTGCCTGCGCCTGTGGTGACTTCGGCATCACCAAAAATGACCTGTTCCGCAGCGCGTCCGCCTAGGGCACCCATGATGCGGGCCAAGATTTGCGAACGAGAGATGAGCGCCTGGTCTTCGCTGGGCGTAAACCAGGTCAAGCCCTGAGCCTGTCCGCGAGGGATCAGCGTCACTTTCTGCACCGGGTCGTGATCCTTGACCAGCGTGCCGACGATGGCGTGGCCAATTTCGTGATAGGCAATTAGGCGCTTGCTCTTGCTATCGACCAAGGGAGTTCCCTCCATACCCGCCACCACGCGATCGACGGCATCGTCGATTTCCAGCATGGTGATTTCGTCCTTGCGGCGGCGGGCGGTGAGGATGGCGGCTTCGTTCAGCAGGTTTGCCAGGT
>NZ_DVEA01000357.1:0-3154 GCF_015295965.1 Thermoleptolyngbya sp. M55_K2018_002 | reverse complement strand
GCAGTGTGCCGCTGCCTCCGCCGTCCCCGCCGCCAGCCCCCGAAGCGCCGTTGTCTGACCTGCCGGAACCCCAGCTTCAGGTCGAGGCGTTTGTGGTCGCAGGGCTAGGACAAGCCCCCCCAGCCCCCGAAGCGCCGTTGCCGCCAGAGTCCGCCTCGCCGCCAGCGGGATCGCCTGAGCCTGCTGCCCCAGAGTCTGCTGCCTCTAAACCTTCGGTTCCCGATCCTGCACCTGATCCTGCGACGGAATCCGCCCCCGCCCCCCCTGATGATTGGCTGGAGGACATTGCCACCCACACGCCGCCGCCGCCGCCCGATCTGGTGAATCGCATTGACGGCAGCGTGGACACGCCCGCCCCGCCAGCCGACTATCCAGAGGATGAGCCAGAGGACTTGGGAGAACTGCCGCTGCCCGAAGGATGGTCAGCCGGAGTGCCGCCGGGTCTGGTTTCCTCAGGAGGGGACGGGAATGGCGATCGCCCCCTTACAGAGGCCAACTTTACAGATGCCCCCTTTGCAGGCACTCCCATTGCAGACGCTTCCGCGCCCCATCATCCCGACAACGCGATGCCGCCCGCAGGCATCCCAGCCTGGGGCAACGGCGGAGTCCCCATGCCGCCGGGCCAGGTCATCACCGCTATCGACCCACCGCCAGGAATCATAACGGGGGGTGGCGTGGCTCCAGCGCCCCAGCCTGTCCAAGCTCCAGCCGACCTGCTGCCCTCCGAGTGCGGCATCGACTACACCAAGCTGCAAGGGCTATTGCAGGAACGGCTCTGGCTCGAAGCAGATAGATACACCTGTCACCTGATGCTCTTAGCCGCAGGTCGCCAAAAGCAGGACTGGCTCAACCCAGAGTCCCTGGCTCGGTTTCCCTGCGTCGATTTGAACACGATCAACGGCCTGTGGCAAAAGTATAGCAGCGGACATTTTGGCTTTACGACGCAGGAGCGCATCTATCAAGGACTGGGTGTTGAACTGCCCCACGCGCGGCGAGCGCTGGACTTTGCGGTGCTGGTGGATTGGGCTTGGAAAGGGGTGGGCGGCTCCTACGCGATGTTCAAGCCCTATAGACAACTGACCTTTGGTCTGCACGCACCATCGGGACACCTGCCCGCGCTGTGGTATTGGAAGTTGGGTCTGTGGTCTGGGTTCCGCTCTGGTTCCCTGGGCAAGATGCGCGATTTTGGGGGTGAGGACGAAATCCAAATGCTGGCGGCACTGATGGGGCGACTGTCGGAGTGCAACATTCGCTAAAACCAGGACATCCCTGTCCTGCCAGTTCAGGGTCTGCCCGATCAACCCCTCAACGCTGTTCCCCTGAACCCTGCTACACTGTGATGTTTGGAAGTTGGGAACTGGCAAGCTGCACGTTCCAGCCATCCACTGAAGCAGCACGTTAGGACTTACGCAGTTGGACGATTTCTCGCGGGCTGCGCCCGCGAGAAATCGTCCAAAACCCGGAAAACTTGTCGCAAGTGCGTAGATCCTGCACGTTTTATCCCGTTTTATTCAGAATTCAGAACAAAGGGCATGAGCGCAATTCAGGCGATTCGGGGCACGCGAGACATTTTGCCGGAGGAAGTGGGCTACTGGCAGCAGATCGAGGCGGCAGCCCGACAAATCCTGGGCAATGCGGGCTATCGTGAAATCCGCACGCCGATTTTTGAGCAAACCGAACTATTTGAACGCGGGATTGGCGAAGCCACCGATGTCGTGGGCAAGGAAATGTATACCTTCACCGATCGGGGCGATCGCTCTATTACCCTGCGCCCAGAGATGACAGCGGGCCTAGTGCGATCGCTCATCGAACACAAGCTGTATGCGGCAGGCAACGCCCAGCGGCTCTGGTGCGTCGGCCCCGTGTTTCGCTACGAGCGGCCCCAGGCCGGGCGACAGCGCCAGTTTCACCAACTGGATGTAGAAGTCATGGGCAGCGCCGATCCCCGCGCCGATGCCGAGGTGATTGCCCTGGCGACGGACTTGCTGCAACATCTGGGGCTGAAAACGCTGACGATGGATTTGAACTCGGTGGGCACGCCCGCTGACCGTCAGCAGTATCGCGCCGCCCTGGTGGACTATTTCACGCCGTTCAAAGCCGAGCTAGATCCCGACTCTCAGGATCGGCTGACGCGCAACCCAATGCGAATCTTGGACAGCAAAGATGCCCGCACCAAGGAAATCGTCCAGGACGCACCCAGCATTCTCGACTACCTGAGCGCCGAGTCGCAGCAGCGGTTCGAGGCGGTGCAGCAGCGCCTCACTGACCTAGGCATTGCCTACCAAGTGAATCCCCGTCTGGTGCGCGGGCTAGACTATTACACCCACACCGCGTTTGAGATTCAGTCGGCAGACCTGGGCGCACAAGCGACAGTCTGCGGGGGCGGCCGCTACGACGGGCTGGTGGCAGAACTGGGCGGCCCCGAAACGCCCGCGGTCGGCTGGGGGCTGGGCATGGAGCGGCTGGTGCTGCTGCTGCAAAAACTGCATCCGGCGACCGAAGCCAGCGTCGATTTTTATGTGGTGTCTAAGGGCGATCGCCCCGAAGCCCAGTCGCTCCAGATTGCCCAAACGCTGCGTCGGCTAGGCTTTTCGGTCGATCTCGACCTGAGCGGCAGTGCCTTTGGCAAGCAGATGAAGCGGGCCGACCGCAGCGGCGCGGCCGCCTGCCTGATTCTGGGCGACGAAGAGGCAGAAACCGGCATGGTGCAGGTGAAATGGCTGGCATCGGGAGAGCAAGAGGCGATCGCCCAGGCCGACCTTGCTTCCAGGGCTGACCTGCTGCGCCAGCGACTTGGAAAACGCTAAAGCCCAAAAGCCCCCCCTACACACTCGCTATGATGAATCTGCCAGCCCTCTACCCCGGTTCTCCCTGACCCCCAACCCCTCCTCTCCTACCCATGCGTCCGATTCTGCTTTTCCTCTTCATTGCCCTACTCGCCATTGTGGTGTTGCAAAACCTCTCGCCTTCGGTGGCGCTGACGTTTTTGGGGATGCAGACGGTGGCGCTGCCGCTGGCGGTGTGGCTGGTGGGGGCGGTGCTGGCGGGGGCCATCACAACGATCCTGGTGGCCACGCTGATTCGGTTTTTGGCGAACGGGCGATTCGCGAAGCGATCCTTGCAGGAATCGCCCCGTCGCAAGGCCCGTCGCCCC
>NZ_DVEA01000086.1:0-18269 GCF_015295965.1 Thermoleptolyngbya sp. M55_K2018_002 | reverse complement strand
ACGTGAAGCGCTGATGACAGGGCGGCCTACAATGGACGCAGCCCTGAGACAGCCGTTACCTGTCGAGGGGTCAGGCGTTGGTGGGTGCGGCGAACACCTGCCAGCGCCGTAGATGACTAAACGACCAAAATTTCGGGGGGAAGGTCGGCTGCGAAAGTTGGAAAAATCACAGCTTGATGGACGATTGTACTGGATGCCCCTAATCGGCGCAAGCTAAATTTTGCTACGGAGTGTGAAGGGTGGTGGCGGAAGGAACTTGGGGATGCAGTGGGGAGGCTCTTTGTAGCACTAGCTACGGACGCATTCCCGATAACCGCATACGTTTAGCTCTGGGACTGAATGGAATAGGTTCATACCTTTGAGTACAAGGTTAATCATTCAAACGTTAATTATCCAAAATTATTAGTAACTCAAGATCAAAGGCATTTTCTGTAGTGTGTTGCTTGGAGTCTCCGGAAGAAGAGGACGTAGTTCTGTTAAGCAGTGACTCGATAGAGATGGTGATAGTGTGACGCAAGGTTCCGTGACGCAAGATTTATTGATTGGAGGCGATCGCCTACCCGCTGACTCAGGGCAATATACCGAACTCATCGACCCCGCCACAGGTGATGCCTGGATCAAAGTCGCCGCTGCCACAGCCGATGATGTCGATCGGGCCGTGCAGGTTGCTGACCAAGTGCAATCGCCTTGGCGCAGCGTCAATAGCCGCGATCGCACCCAACTGTTGCTGAAGCTGGCGACCCTCATCCGCGAAAATTTGGAACCGCTGGCCCAACTGGAAAGCCGCAACGTCGGCAAGCCCATCCGCGATGCCCGCGACGAGGTGAACCTGGCCGCAGACTGCTTCGAGTATTACGCCGGGGCAGTGAATAAGATCGGCGGACAGACAACTCCTGTGGCTGCGGCAGGCACCCATCTAACCTTTCGAGAACCTATTGGCGTGTGTGGGCTGATTGCGCCGTGGAACTTTCCCATCGCCATCACCGCCTGGAAGGTCGCGCCTGCCCTAGCAATGGGTAATCCAGTGGTGCTAAAGCCTGCAACCCAAACGCCGCTCACAGCGCTGCGGTTGGGCGAACTGGCCCTAGAAGCAGGCATTCCCCCCGGTGTGTTTAACGTGGTTCCTGGTGCGGGATCGGTGGCGGGCGAGGCGCTGCTGCGGCATCCGCGGGTGCGAAAGATCTCCTTCACTGGCTCGACTGAAATTGGAATGCACGTCATGCGGACTGCGGCAGACGATCTCAAGCGCGTGACGCTGGAACTGGGCGGCAAGTCAGCGAATCTGGTGTTTGCCGATGCGGATCTGGAACTGGCGGTTCCCAAGGCAATGTGGAGCGTGCTGGGCAATGCCGGGCAGGACTGCTGTGCGCGATCGCGCCTGTTGATTCAGCGCCCGGTTTACGACGAGTTTTTGCATCGCCTGACGCAGCAATTCCAGGCGCTCCGAATTGGCCCACCGCTCGACGAATCGACGGAAATTGGTACGCTGATTTCCAACCAGCAGCGCGATCGCGTGTTGAGCTATATCACGCTGGGGCAGCAAGAAGGCGCAACCCTGCTCTGCGGCGGCACAGTGCCCACGGAATCCCCGCTCGACCGGGGCGCGTACCTCACGCCTGCCCTCTTTGCCCACGCCACGCCCAATATGCGAATTGCCCAAGAAGAAATCTTTGGCCCAGTTCTCTGTGCTATCCCGTTTGACACCGAGGAAGAAGCCGTGGCGATCGCCAACACCAGTCTCTACGGCCTCTCTGGCTCTATCTGGACCCGCGACATCGGCCGCGCCCTCCGCGTTGCCCGCGCCATCGAAACGGGCGTTCTCTCTATCAACACGGGCCACAGCGTCCACCTGGAAGCCCCCTTCGGCGGCGTGAAGCACAGCGGCATCGGTCGCGAACTGGGACTCGCCGTGTTAGATCATTACAGTGAGTGGAAGAGTGTCTTCATTGCAGAGTGATGGAGCGTCTGTCTCTCTGTCACTTCTCTAGCCCAACACTCCCTATTCTCTAATCCTTACTATTTTATATTCCTTTATGCATTCTTCTTCTCGTGGCCGGTTGACTGTCGAAACGCTGACACAGCTTGTTCAGGATGAGCAGATTGAAACCATCCTCACCGTGTTTCCAGACCTCTATGGACGGCTGATCGGCAAGCGGATCACGGGCGATTTTTTTGTGAACGACGTGCTGCAAGATGGCGTTCACGCCTGCGATTATTTGCTGGCCTGCGACATGGAAATGGACCCGGTTCCGGGATACAGCTTCACCAGTTGGGCCAGTGGCTATGGCGACTTTCGCATGATTCCTGATCTGAGTACGCTACGAGTTGCGTCTTGGCTAGAGAAAACGGCGATCGTGCTGTGCGATGTTTACAACGAAGAAGAGGATGTGCGGGTTGAGATTGCGCCGCGCAGCCTGCTGAAGACGCAGGTGGAACGGGCAAAGTCGCTGGGCTATGTTGCCAAAGGGGCATCGGAACTGGAGCTATACGTCTTTGCCGATTCCTACGAAGCCGCACGGCAAAAGAACTATCATAACCTTCAGCCCATCGGCAGCTACATTGAGGATTATCATATCTTCCAGGGCACCAAGGAAGAGTTTCTCATTGGCTCAATCCGCAAGCATTTGGAGCGATCGGGAATTCCTGTTGAGTTTTCTAAGGGGGAGTGGGGGCCGGGGCAGCAGGAGATTAACTTACGCTATGCGGATTTTTTGGAAATGTGCGATCGCCACATTCTCTACAAGCACGCCGCCAAAGAGATTGCCTGGCAAAACAACGTCGCCGTTACGTTTATGTCTAAATGGGACGAGCGCTATGCTGGGTCGAGTATGCACCTGCACGCCAGCCTGTGGGATCAGGAAGGTAAGATAGCGCTGTTTCCTGGGGAGGAAGCCTTTGGCCCGGTCCATAGTTCGCCGCTGTTTCGCTGGTTTCTCGGCGGTTGGATGGCACATATCCGCGAAATCTTTCCGTTCTATGCGCCCTATCCCACGTCCTACAAGCGCTATGTAGCAGGTTCCTTTGCGCCAACGGGCATTGCCTGGTCCTATGACAACCGCACGGCGGGCTTCCGCATTTTGGGACATGGCCCCTCGCTGCGGCTAGAGTGTCGCGCACCGGGGGCTGATGCCAATCCTTATCTTGCCTTTGCCGCCACCCTCGCCGCCGGACTAGACGGCATCAAAAACCAGATTGAGCCGCCACCCATGTTTGAGGGCGATGTGTACGAAGCGCGGGATTTGCCGCAGGTGCCCCACAGCCTGAACGAGGCCATCCACGAACTGGAAAAGAGCCAGTGGGCGCGGGACACCTTTGGTGAGTTCACGATTGACCATTACCTGCATTTTTTCAAAACCGAGCAGCGCAAGTTCGACGAAGTGGTGACGAGTTGGGAGCGGGCCCGCTATTTTGAGCGGGCCTGATCATCCGTTCGTGACTGAATCGTTACCGAACGCCCAGCACCTGCTTTGCCCGGTTCAGGTATTTCTGGCGATCGGCCAGTCCGTTGCGGCCGCCATTCACCACACGGGTTACGGCAATCAGGTCGTCGCGGTCAGCGTGTTGGTTGATGTTGCGGGTTTGCCAGAACCACCCGGCGGCAGTGACAGCATACTGCGGCGATGCAACCAAATCGGGATTTGCCACAAAATCGACCCCCATTGCTCTGGAAAACTGAGCATAGTTGGAGCGACCCGTTAGCTGAATTACGCCGCGCCCCATATAGCGTGCGCCATCGCCCGGTTGCGTGTTGCCAAGATTTCGCGCTAGGCTCGACGGCGGCTCGTAGCGGCGCTGGGCATCTGTCGGGCCCCAGATTTCGCGCAGATAGCGGAACCCTCCGCTTTCGTGCAACACCTGACCAAAGAAATGGGCCATTCGCAGGGGGGTGTTGATTTCAAACCGCTCGAAGGTGGCGTTGATGCCGGGGGTCATGGCAATTACGCGATCGCGCAATTGGCTAGAGCCGATGATCTGCAAAATCTGATCTGTCGTAACGAATTGCCGTTTTGCAGGGGGATAGTTGGCCTGGGTATTGGGCGGCGGGGGCTGGGGCGGTGCGTCCTGAGGTAAGATAAATAGCCGCATGTAGGGTAAGGTTCCGGCAGGACGGGCAGGCAAATCGGAGAGCAGTCGGATAAACGAGTCGATTTCTCCATCCAGCGCGTGCAGCTCTGGCTGTTTCATCAGCAGATCTCGCAGGCGATCGCTCCCCCCATCTCGATAATGAGCCATAGTGAACGTTGTGCCGTAGATGCCGTGATAGGGATGGGCACTGGCAGGCGCAGGCGGCAACCCCGTGAGCTGACGAATCGCCCGATCTAGGAACCGATCGGCATCGTGGGGCTGGGGTGGCAATTGCAGCAGAAGCTGCTCAAAGCGGCTAATTCCGTAATCTCGATACGTCTTGAGTTTTGCGCTATCAAGCGTAGGCGCAGGACTGGCGGTGCTGCTGGGCGCGGAATTGGCCGCGTGATTAACCGAAGCATTAGTCATGGCGATTTCCCTGATTTTGAAGTGATGACTTGAAGTGATGACAACACAGCGTGCGATCGCGCCTACGGGGGCAAGGCTAAACGAGCGATCGCGGCGGCGCGTTTTTGATTAGCAGATGCGCGCTGAATGACTTAGTTTAGAATGCCCAAACTCACGTCCGCGGCACAACGACCCGTTATAAAATCAGTCTTCACACGGCAATCTTGTGTTTAAGCGGTCAAGTCAATCTGGAAAATCCTACAGCCAACGGTAATCTGCTTGGTCAAACAAGCTGCCTGGTCAGTCC
The DNA here is from genome assembly GCF_015295965.1 of Thermoleptolyngbya sp. M55_K2018_002. Classification (NCBI taxonomy): domain Bacteria; kingdom Bacillati; phylum Cyanobacteriota; class Cyanophyceae; order Oculatellales; family Oculatellaceae; genus Thermoleptolyngbya; species Thermoleptolyngbya sp. M55_K2018_002. Next base: position 13,489 of record NZ_DVEA01000086.1, on the reverse strand, counting down.
TGAATCGCAAACTCGAACCTGTGAAACGGCACTTTGAAGGGGTGAAATGATGTGAAACGGTGTCCAGCGCGTGTTGTGCCGTCTTGCCAGATACTTCACGCTCTGACCGTAGAATTCCAGACAAAGACTTGACCCGTTTCCTAACTGGCTAGAAATCGGCTAGAAATCGGCTACACACCAGATGCAAGAAGGCCAACTCCAGCCAATAGACACAGACTTAATGGACACAACTGGACTCGAACCAGTGACCCCCACGATGTCAACGTGGTGATTTAGGCTTTCAAACCCTTGTAATTAATAGTTTCTGCTCTTGTCTGTGATGGGTATACATCACCTGCTACCCGCAAGGTGTTCGCGATTTTTAGATCGGATCAGATGCCGATCTAAAAATCGCGAACACCCGTACCCCCAGTAAAAGGGTGTGGGCGATCGCCCTTCCGACCGCTAGGCTAAAATCGAGCAAACCCCAGCGGGCAGACCATCACGCCCCGCTGCCCATGCCACGCCGCCACCAAAAGTATTTGCTCGGTGAACGAATTGTTATTGTGTTGCGCTGCCGCGCCGCCGCTTGCCTGGTGAAGGTGCAGGGCGAAAGAGGCGTCTACCGTTTTTGGGTCAGCAGGGATTTGCTGACGACCCCGATCGCCCTGGCTGAAAAAACTAAAAAGAGAATCAATGCTTGAGCCAATGCCGCCCGAAGTCCGCAGGGCGATCGCCCAATTCCGCCGCGCTGGCTACCAGGTCGAGGTTGAGGGATGCGCCCTGCGGATCACGCCACGCCGCCCGAAACGCTCAAGCCGCCGCCGCCAAATGCCGCCAAATGCCCAAAGAACCTGACCCCTGGGAACAGCAGCTAGGGGAGCCAAATTTGTGGTTTGACCGCTTTCACGCCTATTTGTTAATGGGCAGTGGGCGATCGCTGCTGGGTGCTTATAACCAAGAGCGCGAAAAGGCGCGAAAAGGCGCGACGAAAACAATACCTAGCGCGTGGAATGATGCAGCAACCCGCTGGGATTGGCAGCACCGCGCCTGGGCGTTCGATCGCCAAATCCGCTTGCGAGACCATCAGCGCTGGGCAACGCGCCGTGAGGAATTTCGGGAGCGCCAGTGGCGACTTGCTGAGAAGCTGTTGGAGCGGGCTGAGGAGATGTTGGAGCGATCGCTCTCCAGCACCGACAAAGACGGCAATATCATTGAGCGGTGGAACTTCCGCGATGCAGCTACTTTCGTGAGTGAAGGTACGAAGCTGGCGCGTCAGGCTGCTGAGATATTCGACAGCGATTTAAACGCAGCTCTGACGCTAGTTGAGCGATATCACGACGATTTGCCTAAGGCGATCGCCGAATATCAAAAAACTCGCAGCGTTCTTGGTGAGATTCCCGCCGCTGGCACGCCAGAGCATTACCTCGCGATTGAAGACTACGAATCTTACAATAAAGCCACAGAAGGGCTGCCCTTTCCCCTTGAAGCTGAGGAATAGCACTATGCTGCTGGATATCCAGACCCCATGAGGCCGCGCTACTGCTGAGCAGGTCACTGCAAGCCTGCTGCATCCAGAGAGTCTAGCGGGCGATCGCCTTGCAGAGCAGGCCCGCGAGTATGCCAGACGGCAAGACCAGGATTAGGATGCGCGACAGCGGCGCGGCGTAGCGACCTGGGGCGATGCCTGATCCAGCCACTTCAGCTTGACCTCGACCCGTTCGTATTGCTGCCACAGCGCGATCGCCCTCATCGCCGTCGCCAGCTCCTCACCGTGCAGGATGCGACAGCCCTTCTTTTTAGACTGCACCTCACGAAACCACCGGAGCCGGGTGTAGCGCGTGCCCGTGCTGTTGCAGGCAGTGTCGAGCCAGCAGCCCCGATAGGCGTCGCCGTTGCATTCCGATAGCTTGGCTTTGATTTGGTCAAGGCGATGTTGCAGCGCGTCGCGGCGTGAGGTCAGGTCTGGCATGATTGCGTTTGTGTGTCACCAACACCATTTTAATCTAGTGACACACAGGCAAAAACCTGCCTTACCGAGGCTTTGCAGCGCCTCGACACAAGCTTGATTTGTGTTGTCAAATGCTGGGCATATTGCTCCGTAAGGCTAACGCCAACGGTTCTGGAACATTTGGAAAGATGGAGGGCAAACACCCGCGATTTCATAGCGTTGTGACGCGCTGCATTGCCCGCAATTTCATAGCGTCGCCACCTGGCTGCAATGCCGCGCCGCGCCGTCGGATTGCCCGTGATTCCATAGCGTGTGTGTCACCAGTGCCAATCACCTATTTTGGTGACACACACGAAATAGGCTGAGAGCGGTTCTCCTTCGGAGAGGCAAAGCCAACGCCCCTCCAGTAGATTAGGGATAGAGACTGGCGGCAGCAGAGAGATGGATACTGGCGACAAACCAAACGCCCACTTTAAGGCAATCGACACCTACTTCACAGATGAGGGTTTGGTTTTGGTTTGCCCTGATGAAGCTGAGGCCCGGCGAGCCTACTGCGAGGCTCAGCTCAAAAACTATAAAGTTCGACTTGATGGCGATCGCCTGATTCTGCTGGCGTTTGGCAAGAAAAAAGAATCGTAGCAAGTACAATTGACGCACGCCCCAGCGGGCTTGCAATTTGCGACCCGTGGCGATGCTGGATTTGGGCGAGGTTCCGCTTGAGGTACAGTTACTCAGGATTGAAGTCCTGGGTGAAGCGCTCGAAACGTTGCTGTCGGATTTGTGGCAGCGACACCAAGGCGATCGCCTCATGACCCGCGCCGCAGTTGTGCCGACCGCGGCAATTGAAAACGGCGTGCTGATCATCAGCTCCAGGCCCGTGGCGATCGCCCCCACGGAGGATCTGAGACAGCAGATAAGACAGCAAAACGCGCTTGATTGCCTGCTTTTGAATGCAACTAATCAAACGCCCGAAAAATCGCTGAAACCGACTGCTGACAAGAAGTTTGGCTTGGACTAACCGTTAGTCCAGAGATCGAGACAACAGAACGAAAAATCAGGGGTTTTGAGCCGCGTACTACACGTATTACAGTCCAGGTCTAGTCCAGCGTTGTAATACGCCGCCTCAAACTCGACCGCATGAGACGCAACGATATCGAAATGAGACTAACAAAATTGCTTTCCCGGTGGCGACGCCAATCGCCCCAACCTGCACCGCAGCCCCCTCGACCTGTGCCCGTTAAGCTCCAAACCGCGATGCAAGATTTTGAGTCTCGCTTATTTGATCTGCAAAACGAGTACGTCGCGATGAGAGAAGCCATGATCGAACACCACAGCCGCGATCGCTCTGAGCTTGCCCGTCGAGAGCAAGCGGGCGATCGCCTAGATCAGCAGCTTGCACAGGCAAAAGCGCAAATTGCTGTGACTGAGGCGAACTTGAATAAATTACGGGAAACTATGTTGGAGACGCTGCAACCGATGCTGACGGCGATCGCCGAAATCAGCGCGACGGCGAATCAGATTGCCGCCCAGCACAGCGCGGCCGCAGCTCCACCATGCGATTCTCAAAATCTTCCAGATGAGCCTCTACCAGCGAGATCGCCAGACTCAGGCAGTAGTTGCCTACCTGCGTCAAGTTCAGAAACTTGTCAGGATGGCGCTGCATCAGGGCTTTCAGCCGCTCCAGATTCTGATCCTCCAGTCTGATTTTCCGAGGTTCGCCCGGTTTCAAATCGTGCCCAGAGTGCAAGCCCTGTGACGGTTCCGCTGCTGTCGGTTGAGTTGTGTTCGACGAACTCGCTTTTGCTCTGATAAGGTGAACCGTTCCGCAATGCTGCGATCGCTTCATCACTGAGATCTCCAAAAATAAGTTTCAGCGCCTGGTCATCCTGCGTCGTTGAGAGAAATTCGTTGAGCTGCTGCAAAATCGTTGCCTCGGACGCCAAATTGCGCGGCTGAATCACCGCGCTGCCAGAGTTTCGCAACCGCAGCCCGCACGCGCCGAACTGTCGCAGCCGTTCGCCAGCGGTGTCGCCCGCCTCCATCACGGCTCCGATGTTGCCGCTCAAAACCGCGTCCATGATGCGCTCAAAGTCGCGCTGCATTTCTTCGACTTGCGGGCGATCGCCCTCAGGGATGCGGCTAAAGTCGCCGTCGAGCAGGGTCTGGGCAACCAAACGGCTGTCAAGCAAGGTCATGGGTTTTGATCCGCAAATGGTGGGCCGGGCACACAACGCAGCCGCCTGCATCGACAGGTAGCCCGCGCAACGGCGTGCCCTGGTGGGGGCAATAGTGGCGATCGCCCCCAACGGTGAGGGTTTCCAGCATATAGGGGTTGTTGCAATCCAGCGCGACGACGCGATCGCCCTTGACCTGCATGGTCACGTCCGCAACGGGCGATCGCGCCGGAAACGTCGCCCGATAGCAGCGCCGGGGAAACCAGCCCCACGTCAGCAACCCGTCATTCTCGACCGTCACACCAATGACCTCACCCGCCACAACCCCCGCCCAGGTTGCGGGGCGATCTTGCGGGCGGCTGGGCGGCGGGTAGTGCTGCTGCTGCTGGGCGATCGCCGCCAGCTCCTCATCGTTGAGAAACCGAGTATCGACGTGAAAGTGCGACAGCCCTGGCTTGTGCGGTAGCCACAGCATCGGAATCAACCGATTTGTCCAGGGCAGCGCCATCGCGGTGCATCTTACGAGATATTCTCGACCTGGCTCCGGTAGCCCGTGGATTTTTTCAATTTTTTCAATTGTTCCAGAACCGCGATTAGCCATAGAGCAGGCCCGTCACCGCCAGAACGCGATCGCACTGATCGACGATGTACGCAGTGTTTCCGGTCGCCAAAACCTTTTTCAGGTTTGCTAGGTCGTCGCTTGCCCGGATGCTTGTCGCCAGGTCGCGGGCCCCACAAGTGCGAAGCGCCTCGCATTTCGCTTCGAGGATTGCCAGCAGCTCTTGCGGGCTGTACTTTTTGCCCTGGCTGGCTTTGATCGGCAACCCAGCGGCGGCGATCGCCTCACGCATCTCAACCTTTTTCTGATGGAGTAGCGTGTGATCTTTCACGTCGCTCATCTCGTAGCCTCGCAGCCGCAATTGCAAGGCGCGGCCCGCGTCTGGGTTGGACGTGTCTGCGCCCGCCATTTTGCCGATCGTCGCCGCGACGATTTCATCGACTAGCGGCTGGATCAGTTGCTTCAGGGTTTCGGCTTCGTTCTTGTCGGTGGCGGCCTGAACGTCTTGCCTAAATGTGGTCATAAAGACTCCAACGGGTTGATGTGTGATACCCGCTGGGGCTTTGGCTAGGACAATTTTAGCCCTAAAAAGCCTGGGTGCTACACAGCGCCCAGGCGTTCAAGAGAAGTACGAAAAAGCCAATCGGCTCTATTTTATAGCCGCTTATCCATACACTGCGCCGATTTGGTCGGATCGATACTGCCGAAGCTCTGCGGCCCCTTCACATCGGGAATGTGCGGTTTGGGGTCGATCACCAGTCCGCTGGTGTCGGTGATCTCCAGATGCAGATGCGGGCCTGAGGAGTTGCCCGTGCTGCCCAGCAGGGCGATCGCCTCTCCCTGGTTCACTGTTTGTCCTTTGCTCACCAGGTTTTTGCTGTGGTGGGCATACAGCGATTTGGAGCCGTCGGCATGGTGCAACACAACCTTGTAGCCGTAGCCGTCGCCCGCGTCGCCCGCTCCGACGACCTCACCCGCCTTCGCCGCGAGGATCGGGGTTCCGGTGGGCGCTCCCAGGTCGATACCGTAGTGGCAGTGCCGATAGCGCTCAATTGGATGATCGCGCCAGCCAAACCCGCTCGTCAGCGTGGCGCTGGGCACGGGGTGTATCCACCCGCTACTGTTGCCAGACTTGGGCGCGGCTGCCTTGCGCTTCTCCAAAAATTCGGCATACTTCGCCTTTAGATCAGCCGTACTTTTTTGGGGCTGGTTGTAGTCATTACAGGGCAGCGATGCCCAGACCGGGCCAGCCTTGCAGACCGCGCCATCAATGTCGCCACTGAGGATCAGGTCATACGCGCCGGATGACTTGAGCAGGGCGATCGCCCCCTTATCCTGATTGGCGGGTGAGAAGTCAGGCAAGCCCAGCCCGTCCCAAGTGGTGCTGAGAAACTGATAGCGCCCCGCCGCGTCGCTGCACAGCCCTTCGCTGCATCGAATCTGGCGCGGGTGCGTGTCGCCCGTGAAGCTGGTTCCGGTGAACTGAATGTCATAGCGATCGCCCGTGCCCTCCGCCCAGGCGATCAGGTCGAGAAACGCCATCACCTTGGCATCCTCAGCCGACAGCGCGGGCGCGGCTGCATTGCTCCCGCAGAAAGGGATAGCCGCCCGCGCCCAGCCCGGTGCATCGTTGCAGAGCTTATCCCGCCCTGCCTCCCAGACCGCAACGCCCAGCAGCAGCGACAGGCAGATTCCACAGAGCGCCGCGTCTACGATCAGGTCATTCCAGATGACCGATTCCTTTATAGAGCCGAGGGTGTCGGACTGGCTTTTGGCTGCTTTTCGGTGGGTGCGTTCGAGCTGGTCGAGCCGCTTGGCGAGGGGTTTGATTTCCTCTCTGAGGGCTGCTCTAACCGCTGCTGTAACTTCTGTGGAGTCCATTGGCTGATTTGATCAGGAAAGGCGTAACGGGCAATCACCAGGGCAGTGGCGGTCAAAATGAACAGTCGAAGCGAGTTGATCGCAAACAGCATTACAACGCGCCTCCTGACTGACTTTCGGGCGGCTGCTGAGGCAGTGGTGCGGGTTCGGTGGGAGGTTGCCAGTTGGCGGGCTGGCGGGTAATGACTTCGGTCACGATTTCAGAGAACACCAGAACCAACCCGTTCAGGTTGATGTAGCCGCGCTGCAAGCTAGTCAGGACAAAGGGAATGGCGATCGCCACCGTGGCGATTCCTGCGAAGATTTTGCCGAGATCCATAGGGCTGCTCCTAGAAAAAAGAGTGTTTTTTGCACTCCCGAAGGCAGGGAGTAAAAGTCGGTCGAAGGGAGTAAAACTAACTTTTCAGGCGATCGCTGAAAGCCGCTCTATGCTTGCGTACTCCCAGAATCGGAGGGGTCGAAATCGTACTCCTCACTCCCTAGATCTGGCGGTTCTGGAGTTGAGTCGTAGACCGAGGCCAGCTCGTCAAGCTTTGCCTTCAGGCGGGCATAGCGCGGGCTGTCACCAGTGCGCTCCTTTCGCGAAAATCCCGCCACGTCCGCGAGGTCATACCAGGCGATCGCCCCTTTGCCCTGGCTGACCCGCTGCGCCATGCGGGCAATCACGGCTTGCTCTACTTCAGGTGTCCAAAATTCTGCCCACCATTGCTCGGTGGGATCTGGCGGCTCATAACCCAGCACCTCAATGTCTGCCACTTCCAGCGTGGGGATGCCCCGCAGCGTGACGGAGCCGGAGCGGGCCACGACGCAGGGACGCACCCCATGCATCACCCGTGGCAGCGCCTTCAGTTTGGCGATCGCCTCATCTGGCGACTCGCTCAAGCCCAGGTTGCGATAGTTGCCCTCAACCTGCCCCGCGTTGTACAGCAGGATCACGCCCAGGCGTTGCAGCAGGCTTTGGGGCAGCCCGGTGCTGGCGACAGCGGTATCGTGCAATCCCAGCACAAAGGCGCAGTTCGCTTGCTTGATGCCGCGATTGGTGATGTTGTTCAGTTGTTTGACAACTTTGGCTTGCTGGTCTTTGTTTAACTCGCTCCAAAAACTGGCCCACTCGTCACAGACCAAAAGGATCGGTTGCTTAGGGCGATCGCGCTCTGGCAAGTCGCCTGCTGCAATCCGTTGAGCGATTTTGGCGCGGCGGTCTACCTCATTCGACACCAGCTCAATCGCACCCAAAATCGTGCCAGTGTCGGCATGGATCACCCGATCCAGCGGCAGTCGAAACCAGGTGTTGGGTTCGCTGCCCTCATGGGCGCTGCCATAGTCCGGGTCGCAAATATGCAGCACTGCGTCAGGGTGCGACTCCAAAAAGCGCTGCACCCGCCACAGCAGCAGGTGGGTTTTGCCGTCTTTGCTCTGTCCGCAAACGGCGCTACTGCCTGTCTCAAATTCCTTGATCCAATCGGTCTTGATGCCCTGGCTGGCGACGTAGCGCTCTGCCAGTTGTTCACCCATTGGCAGTTGCTTAATGGCGCTGCTAACGAGCTGGATGCGCTTGCGCTCAATGCCGCCCGTGATGGGGGTCAGGGTTTCACCGACTTCGGCGATCGCCTCTGAGGTATAGCCAAAGGCACCCTTCAACACTTCGCTGTATTCCAGCTTGCGGCGGCTGCGGAGCGCTTCACCAGCACCCCACAGCCCAAAGCTAGATAGCCAGTGAGTGGCGCTGCTGGCTCCAACTGCCAGCCCAAAGGATGCCGCAAATAGCCCGCCGATAATCAGGCACTCAGCCCGCTGGCTGCTGCTGTTCGTTTGCACGATTAAACACCTCCTGATAGTGCTGCAAAATCTGATCCAGGCTTACGTTCGAGCGGCTGTAGTCGATGCCGCCATGCTTGAGCCAGTGCAGCGCCAGACAGGCGGCGGCAAACTCAGCGGAGCGATTTAGCACTTCGGCAAACTGAGCAGCTTCGCCCGTGGGCTGCCCTAGCGACTGACGCAGAAAGGCGAGGTCGCCTGCAACTGTGCGGGCGTGTTGGTCTGCCCATGCGATCGCGTCGGGCTGCTTCTGGGCATGGGTGAACAAGTAAATAGCGCGGGCGTTGATTGCGCCTCTCACCCCGGCATCGAGGCTGGTGCGGGCGATCTCAAATTCGGGCACAGATGGAGCGCTGTCGTCATGCTTTAGGCGGTTCTGGCTTACGGTGTCGGCTTTGACGAGCGACTGCTGCAACGGGGCCGCCATGCCGCGCACCACCAGGGCGCAGAGAAACGCCAGCGCCGGAACGCTAACGAAGGTTTTCAACATCGCTCACCTCCCGTTCAACCCGTGCCCAAAATTCGAGTTCGTCTTGCGTCAGCACGTCGCCCGACAGCTTGCGACGGGCCAGCCGCCGTACAGCAGCGCGATCGCCCTTCCCTGGCTCTGGAGAAAGCAGGAGGGCAGCGGCATAGCCCACTAGCGGCATCAACACCACATCGGGGAAGACAATGGCGCGAACTTCGGCGCTGTAGGTCTGCCAGGTGTTGGGATCTACGCGATAGCCGCGCTGCAACTCGCGTAGGTGGCTATTGAGTGAGTATTCGATGCCCGCTAGCCCCGCCAGGGTGATGAGGGCAAACCCCAGCAGGGCAGCAGGTTGTAGCAATCTGGAGAATCGGTGGATCATGAGGCATCCTCAGGGGGTTTGGAATTGGCTCATTTGGGCGAACAGCCCGCAAATTTGGGCAGCCAGTATTTCGGAGCTTTCGACCATTGGGGCGATCGCCTGGATGTCTTTTGGGTCAATCTCTGGCGATCGCCCTAGTTCGGCTTGCAGCGCTCGAACGGATTCCTCTGCCTGTTGCAAGGCGTTTTGAAGCTGCTGGATTTGGCTGTTTATCGGCATGGGGTGTCCTCTTTAGAAAGCGGAGAGGGCGATCCGCAAAGGATCGCCCGGTGAATGGGGCTACAGGCAGGATGGGTCTGGCTCTGGCGGCTCTGACGCGGGATACAATAGCCCGACTACTCGCGTGGCGAGGTCGTACACAACGTCGAGGCGATCGCGCTGGGCAATCAGGTCGAGGGCGACGCGGGTCGCTTCTGCGTCGGTTAGGCTTTTGACCTCCGTTTCGAGTTCTTCAAGGCTGGCGATCGCCTGATCTAGGCTTTTGGCAATCAGGCCAATTGCGATTTGGGCAGTGGCGGCTTGGGTCATGGCACTCCTTTCAAAGTGGTGATGCCCTGCGGGGTGCAGGGCGTGGATATCAGGGGGTTCCCAGTTCGCGTATCAGGCTCCAAACAAGTGAATGGGTTCGGTCGCTTAGGCGAAGCTCCCACTGGGTGCGGCGGTGGTCTGGCAGCGTGGCGATCGCCTCATTGAACTCCTCAGCTTTGGCGATCGCCTGTTCAATCAAGGCGCGGATTTCACGAATCTTTTCCATCTCGGTCATGGCTTAGCCCTCCATCCGGTCTATGAGGGCCGTCAGCAGATCCTCGAACCGATTTAACGTCGCTTCTAGCTGCTGTTGCAGAGGTTCAAGGTCTTCCCACGCTTCGAGTGCTTGGTTGGGATAGAGCGCTGCTGGCTGGATGTGGGCGATCGCCCCTTCAATTTGCTGAAGCGCGTGCTGGATCTGAGCAACTGTACTGGTGTTGGTTAACATGGTGGTACGTTCATTTTTTTGGTGGACATGGGCGATCGCTTACCTGGGTATTGGGGCGATCGCCCTTTTTCATGTGCATCACCACTCGCGCCGCTCTAGGCGGGCGTAGGGGCGAATCTTGCGCGGTAGGTCACGGTCATCTGTCCAGACTTTGAGCCACCATGCGTCGTCGTCATGCCATTGGTCGAGGGTTTTGGCGGCATTGAGGGCGATCGCGGCGGCGGTGTCTGCGTTGTCTGCGGTTTCGGCTCGAAAGGTGTAGATCATGGGCGTTTCCTGGCTCTGATTTCGGTGTCGGGCCCCACGGGATAGCGGCGCTGTTCGCTGTCGCCTGTGTGGGGGTTGGTCGTTTCGGTGATCAGGTGCAGCGTGCCCCAGGGCTGCGGCTCGACAGCAATCAGGCGTTGCCAGCGTTTTTCACACCAAACGTCTAGCCCGCCTGCGGGGTCGAGGTCGGCGGCGAGTTGCCAGGTTTCAGCGGTGGGGCGTTGGATAGCTTTCATGGGTCAAATCAAAGGCTTTTTTGACCGATTTTTCCTTGCTCAACAAAAACTCTGGCGATCACGCAGTTGTGGGCATTCAGCAGCAAGGTTTCTCGCTCCGACCCCCATTCAAGTGGCGTTGTGTGAACGCCTGCGACGCAGGCGAACCCAAACCATTTGTTGCTAGCGGCCTGCAAGGCCTCCCGAAACTTCCCAGCGAAATACAGATAACGTTTGTCACAGTCGGAGCGACAGTTGCGAATCCTAATGACTTCCTTGCCGAACCATTCGGCTTTGAACTGCACAATCCAGTCTTCGACCTGGGCGCGGTTGCTGTCCAAAACTCGAAGAGGTGTCTGTGAATCCAGGAATTTGGCGATCGCCCCTAGATAGCGGTCACGGTCGTAATGCGGCTGCTCTTGTCGCTGTTCGCTTTCCATGTCCAGAATTGTGTTTGCAATGTACACAGCGTCTTCGGGCGTAAGCGTAGATGGGGCAATGATTTGGGTTTTCATGGTGTCTCCTGTGTGGTTTGGTGAGAAATTTGATCTGTGATTCCGGCGTATGCTAGCAGGGCCACGCCACTCAGCAGCAGCGCTACGGCTGCGAGTCGGGTGCAGGCTTTCCCAGCGCCATCAGGTCGGTGAACAAACTTTCAGCCGTCTGGGTGGCGGCAGTCTGCCGTTCGGCCAGGATTCGGGATTCCAATGCCTTCACCTTGAGATCGGTTTTGGCAGCGGCGATCTTTTCAGCCAGCGCTTGGGCATCCTGTTCGGCTTGCGTCAGTTGCGCGCGCTGCTGCTGCACCTTCTGATCCATCGCGCTGTTGACGGCGTTGAGGGCAAGATCGGCGATCGCCACCAGCTTGGTCGTGTCGGTCGCTTGCCCGGTCACGCCGTCGAAGAATCGCACCATCGCGCTGGCGTCGAAGCTGTCTGGCAGGCTGATGTCGTGGGCTTCGACGGTCGCGAGTTGACCGGGCTGGATGAAGTCGCTGGGCACGATTTCGGTGGGGGCGACTGTCGGCGGTTCTGGCTCCGGCTCATCCTGGACTAGTCCGAAATCAGCCTTGAGCAGCTCCACAGCGTCAGGGCTTAGCCCGCTGCTGGTGTCAATACCCAGCTCGGTGCAACGGCGATAAATGCTCGTTTTTGGGATATTCGCGAGCTGACTGAATCGGGACAGGGAAATATTTCGGGCTTGGGTCATGGCTAAAGTCCTCAAATGCCTGTGGGAACTGGTGTGGAACAGGTTGGAACGCTGTCTGGAACGAAAGAATGAAGGTTTGGGGCGATCGCCTTGGAACGTTGAACGAAAAACTTAGTTTCTAAGCTGTTCCCGATCCGTTCCGCCTTGCATTACACTGATAACACAGTTATAACTGTCTTGCAAATGGATTGAAGACAGTTATAAATGTAGAATTCACAGTTAAAACTTAGGGAGATGTAAGATCCTCGTGAACAAAACCGAAAAAGCGACCATGCCGCGTAAGATTCAGGTAACGCTACCCGATCGGGTTGCAGACGATTTAGAGAAGTGGGCAGAGTATGAAGGTCGCCCGCTTGCAAATCTTTGCAACTACCTTCTGGAGGCATCGGTCAAAGCCGAGAAAGAGAAGAATCCTGAATGGGATAGGCGGCAACCTGAGCAAGGCAAGTAGGGAGAGGCGATCGCCATGATCCAGGCGCTACAGACACCCATCACGTTTGACGAGTTTATTGAGTGGCTACCGGAGTCTTCGGAGTCACGCTACGAATTGCGGCGCGGGAAAATCATTGAAATGCCAAAACCTAGAGGGAAGCATTCTGAAGTGGCGGGCTTTGCCATCAAGAAGCTGAATCAAGCGATTGATGCTGCCCATCTCCCCTACTTCATCCCTAAAGAATGCATCGTCAAACTGGCGGATGATACAGGCTATGAGCCGGATGTGATCGTGCTGGATCGGACGCAGCTACTAGACGAACCGCGCTGGGAGCGAGAATCTATCATCACGCTGGGCAAATCCATCAAGCTCGTCATTGAGGTGGTTTCGACCAACTGGGATGATGACTACATCTACAAGCTGGGCGACTATCAGGCGCTAGGTGTCCAGGAATATTGGATTGTGGACTATCTGGGGCTGGGCGGGCGGCTGTATATTGGTAACCCAAAACGCCCTACCGTCAGCATCTACGACCTAGTAGAAGCTGAGTATGAGGTGAGCCAGTTTAGAGGGAGCGATCGCCTGGTGTCGCCTCTGTTTGGTGAGCTTGACCTGACGGCAAATCAACTTTTTGCAGCAGGGTGGGAGCATGAGTGACAATCGACCGAGCATTGACGAGCGCCTTGACCGCACTGCTGGGCTGCTAGATGCAGTCATAGGGCAGCTTGCCCGTCTGTCTGAGCAAATGACCATCTCACAGCAGCAGGCAGAGCAGCGAGACGCCGCGCTGAATGACAGGCTTGATCGCATTGCTGGCGTGATTGAACGGCAAAGCGAGGCGATCGCCACACTCACGCATCAGATGGGCGTGATGACCGAAACCCTGACGCGGGTCGATTTGCAGCTTGAGCGGCTGGGAACCTTGCTAGAAAACCAGTCAAGGATCTCAGCAGAGCAGGCCGCCACCACGGCGGCGCTCGTGCGGCTCGTCACAGTGCTGACGGAACGCAGCGCGTAGATCAAAGCTTTCCCCATGCCCGTGGGGCTTCAAAACTAGACCACACCTTGCGGATAACGTTATCCGCTAAGGTCGCCTACATCATGGGCGATCGCCATTTAGATCACTCAAAGTCCTCACAAAACGTGAGAACTTCGGAAGTTTTGTATGTAGGCGAT
>NZ_DVEA01000419.1:0-3176 GCF_015295965.1 Thermoleptolyngbya sp. M55_K2018_002 | reverse complement strand
AGCAAAATGTCTTAGAGCAAAATGTCTTAGAGCAAGGCCCCGCAGCCTGTGTCTCTCGCTAGGTCGAACTGCCCACGCTGGCATCGGACAGATCTGCACTGAGGGCGCGTTCGCGGTCGAGCCGTCGCTTGCGGGCGTAAAGCTGGATTGCGGCGGCAAAGGCAATCAGCAGCCCCACCACGCCATAGGCAGCAATATCTGTCGGCAAGTTGTTCTTAAACACTGCCAGCATCACCACCAAAATAAACAGAATCGTGGGAACTTCGTTGAACCAGCGGAACTGCTGGCTGGTCATTTTGCACTCGTCGGCTGCCAGTTTTTTCATCAGCCGCTTGCAGTAGTGGTGATAGCCGATGAGCAAGACCACAAGGGCGAGTTTGGCGTGCAGCCAGGGTTCCTTGAGAACTTCGGGTTCTGTGGTGATAAGGGCGATCGCCATCGCGACGGTCAACAACATCGCCGGGGTCATGATGATGCTGTAGAGCCGCTTCTCCATGATCTGATACTGGTTTTTCAGAATGCTCTGGGCGGGTTCGGGCTGTTCATAAGCCTCAGCGTGATACACAAATAGGCGCGGCAGGTAAAACAATCCAGCAAACCACGCCACAATGCCCACAATATGAAAGGCCTTAAACCAAAAATAGTTCATCTAAAATCTCTTTCCACAGCGTCAAAGTCCTGCAAGCCCGATCATATCAAGCCACCTTGGGGCCAGGGCGGGCTGGCTTTAGATTTCTTGAAATTTGCCGCATAAAATTCTGATTACTATTTAACGCAGCGCTGGTGCAATGCAGCGTTGACCTGTGACATTCGCTTGTCGTTGTCCCAGAGGCAAGCAGCCGTTCAGCGCAATTGCCTAGCGCAATTGTCTATTGCCTAGCGCAATTGTCTGTGGAACGGGTGCGTCTGCTGATTCAAAAAAACTCCCCGCTCAAGGTTTGCAGTTTGGGCGGGGAGCTTTTGAAATAAACGGCTAGATCTGTCGGGTGTGGCGCGATCGCATCCAGCCGTTTGGGGGCTGCCTAAATCGCTCTGCATCACTAAGACAGCATCCCCCAAACCCGTTAAACAACCTTAGGACTGACGCAGTTGTAGGATTTCTCGCGGGCGCAGTCTGCGAGAAATCGTTCAAAATCCAGAAAACTCATCGCCAGTGTGCAAGTCCTAAACCTGTTAAACGGCTTAAACGGCATGTTTGAACAGCGTGTCGAGGTAGACCCGTGCTGCCCGCCGATAGCAGTGGGCAGTGGTTGGGCTGTTGCTGCTGACGTGTTGCAGCAAAAACAGCGACAGCGCGGCGCAGAACACCCGGTCTTGATCCCAATCGGGATGGGTTTCCAGGTAGCCCTTAAGGGACAGGTGCAAATCTTCAGGAATTTCGGCCAGGATGCTGACAGTTGCGTTCATGTGGGAAACCTCAGTGATGAAGCTTTGGATGGTGAAACAGAAGCTCGGACGCAGGAACCAAACTCGATAAACCCTCTCGCGATAAACCCTCTCGCTTGACTGGGGCCAGCCAGAATGAGGTCAGGTTTTGAAAAGGCACGCACCTGATGGTGGAGGTGAGGAGAGGCAGCAAGTTGCTGCTTTGTCCCGACGCTCAGGCACACAAAAGCAGCGCAAACTCTCGCCAGAGGGCGGATAGCGACACGCCAGATCGAAAAATCGGACTCTGGTGATAGTCGGCTCCCTCTGCCAAGGAGCGCTTTAATTGAGCAGGTCGCATCATTTTGCGCTAGGAGGGGGTGGGGTTGTCAACCTTAAGAACTGTTGCAGAGGGCTTTAGATTTAAAAAAGTTTTACGGCGCAATGCGGATTTGAGGTCGATTTTTGTTACACAACTTCATTAAAGCCCGATGATTCTGAGGGGGCGATCGCCCTTTGGCGAATTCCCCAGAAAATTCCTCTAGCCCCAATGCCACCGTAGAAGCCTGTGGAAAACTGCCCGATCCCCTGTGGAAAACTTCGATATCGCTGTGGAAAGCTTGTGGAGACTGTGGGGAAAATCGGCCCGAAAGATAAGAATTGCAAACTGCTGGAAAGCACCCTGACTTTTGGCCATAGCTTGACATTGCAGCGCCTACAGATACTAGGATTCAAGGGCTTTCTGTCACTTTGGTCTAATTTTTGTCTAAATTTTGGTCTATGGAGCTAATTCTTGAAGGACTGAGGGCACTGATCGTGTTCCTCATCGGCGCATCGGTCGGCAGCTTTCTCAACGTGGTGGTGTATCGGATTCCGGCGGGGCTGTCGCTGCTGCATCCGCCGTCTCGCTGCCCCTCTTGCCTCACCCCCATCCGGCCCTACGACAACGTGCCCGTGCTGGGCTGGCTGTGGTTGGGTGGCCAGTGTCGAACGTGCAAAGCGTCGATTTCCCCCCGATATCCGCTGGTGGAACTGATTACAGGCTTGCTGTTTGTCGCCGTGGCTCAGTCTTTTGCGCTACCGCTGCCTGCAGTGGGCTACTGGGCGCTGGTGAGCTGGCTGATGGCGCTGGCGCTGATCGACCTGGATACGCTCACCCTGCCCAATGTGCTGACCCAATCGGGACTGGTGGCGGGGTTGATCTTTCAGGCAGCGATGGGCTGGTCGCAGGGGGTCGCCACTGGGCAGGGCGGACTGATGGGCAGCGCCGCAGCAGTGATGGGCGGCGTAGTGGGCGCAGTGCTGGGCATCTGGGGGCTGGATCTAATAACGTTTGTTGGCTCTGTGGCCCTGGGGCAAACCGCAATGGGCGGCGGTGATGCAAAGCTGGCGGCGATGATGGGGGCGTGGCTGGGCTGGAAATTGCTGCTGCTGGCGGGTTTTTTGGCGTGCGTGCTGGGGGCGTTTGTGGGCGGCGGGGCGATCGCCCTTGGCCTGCTCAGCCGTCGCCAGCCCATCCCTTTCGGCCCGTTTCTGGCACTTGGCGCGATTCTCGCCGTCTTCTTTGGAGAGAGCCTGATTCGCGGCTACCTGGGGTTCTTTTGGGGCATTGTTCAATAAATTCCCTAATTCCCTAAATTCCCCAACAGCGCCCTAGAGGAAATGGCTGGAAGCCTTGCAGCCCCTCAAACTGGGAATCTAAAACTGGCAATCTAAAAATCGCCAATCTAAAAGCCAGAATCAAGATCCCAGAGCAAAGCAACAGGACGCAGAACCGCTCCGGCCCCCAACCCCTAACCCCTGATCTCCCC
>NZ_DVEA01000260.1:0-3176 GCF_015295965.1 Thermoleptolyngbya sp. M55_K2018_002 | reverse complement strand
TTTTCAACTGACTACGAACCTGTCAGACAATACAACCCGACTAGCAAGGAACCAAACTTTCTTCACCCGGTCGATCAAACCCCTCAGCAACAGGCTCAGGAGACGGAGTCATGGAAACGCGATCGACTAGCTCAGCATCATCCTGCACGACTCCAGCGTGACTCGCCAAAGAAACTAGCTCACCCTCACGGATCACGTAGGAACTCTCACATCCAGGACAGTTGTATACTCGATGAGTCTGCCCGTGAGACACAGATCCGAAAGACGCTTCTACTTCATCTACGATGTGCGGATGAGTCAGGTAGAAGACAATCGCACGTTCCACAATGCTTGACATCGCTTCATCATCTACCGCCGCTTTGATCTTCAGCTTGCGGTGAAGCTCTCGTGGAACATACAGGGTGAGTTTACTCTTGTCTTGCATATTGATTTCGCGATTGATACCCGGGTATGTCGTTTAAGAATAGAGGCTTGGTTCAAGCGCTGTCAAGACGGAAGACCGCTATGACGGCAGCATTGTTACACAAGTTTACAAATGGCGTTACATCTCGATTCATCAACTGGGGATGGGGCGATCGCCCTCAGCCTTCTGCCACCAGGGTTGGGTCGTCTTCGCGTCGAATGGCAGCCAGCCTGTTACTCAGTTTGAGCGTCGGACTAGTCAGCAGTTGTTCCCAGCCAGCGGTTAGCGAACGGCGAACCTGGAAGGTCTATCAGAATCCCGACTATGGGTTTGAGTTTCCCTATCCCGACAACTGGATACCTGCGCCCCTGCCAGACAGCCAGGATGGGCGGCGATTTCGCAACCCCTACAGCCCGGATGTGGAAATTCTCGGCTGGGCGAGCCATATCTCGTCTACGCCGGGGGATTCGTCTGAGCAGGTGCGGCGGAGCGTGCTAGCTGCGCCCAACTTTACGACGCGCCAGGGATTGCGCGGACAGTTGCGCGTAGAAATCGGCAGCAGCGTCAGCCTGATGACGCTGACGCTGACAGAAGAGGGCGTCGTGTATTTCTGGCAGGGGCGATCGCCCAGCGACCAGTTCTCGCAATACTACGAATTCTTTGACTACGTGGCCAAGCAATACTACGTGACTCCGAAGGGCAAACCCAGCCCCCAACCCCCAACCCAGAACTAGCCTCAGGACTTACACACGTGCGATAAGCTTTCTGGATTTGGACGATTTCTCGCGGGCTGCGTCCGTGAGAAATCGTCCAACTGCGTAAGTCCTGAGGCTGAAGTTAGGAGTCTGAAATTTCAGCGGCGCAAGGCAAAGGAGCTTGAGGCTTAACTCCGGAGCATCGCTACGCCGCTAAATCTTGCCAGCCAGGTGAGCCAGTTGACGCATATTCAGCAGGCGCATGGTCTGTCCAGCCGCGTCAATCTTGATCCAGCCCTTGCTGTCCAGTTTTTCCATGATCTTGGCTGCATCGTCTGGATTGATGTCCGTAACATCTGCCAAGTCTTTGATCGGCACATTGAAAATCTCCGTGCCGTGGGGTGTCGACTTCCCGTAGTTTTCACCCAGCAGCACCAGCGTATTGGCCAGCTTGATCGCCGGGGCGCGGTGCTGGATCTGGAAGCGAAAATTGGTCTGTCGCAAGCGCCGCACCATCAGTTGCAGCATCTTGTGGTGCAGTTGCGAATCTTTGAACAGCGTCTGGATAAAGCGCTGGGCGGAAATGCTGAGCAGCTTTACAGGCGACAGCGCCACCACATCCGTCGAGCGGGGAGACTCGTCCAAAATCGCCATCTCCCCAAAGAAATCGCCGCGCCCCAAAATCGCCAGCGTGACCACTTCTTCGCCAGAGTGACGGCGCACTTTTACCCAACCCGACTCGACAAAATAGACTGCATTTCCCCAGGCATCTTCCATTAGCACGGCGCGGCCAGCGGGATACTCATGCTCAACCGCGATCGACAAGAGCCACTCCAGGGTTTCTGGACTGGCGGAACTGAAGAGAGGGAACAATTCACTAAAGGCGGTGGTTTGCATGAAGAACGCCCTGGATAAGAAGTCGAGAGTCCCTCCAGGGGCTGTTTTGCGCGAAAGTTATTGGCGCGAAGAGAAACAGTCTGGCGAGACGCATAGTAGTCAAGCACGGGGAGCCACTTGCCAAGGTTAGAGTACCCAGGCGGTTAGCAAAATTAGCAGCCGCCTGCGGAGTCTGGAAGCCTTGCGAAAGTGCAGGTGAACGTCATTAGTAGAGCCAGATGGTTAAGTCTAGCGTATCATGGCGCTATCCTGGCGTTGTCACGGCGCTGTTATGGCGCTGTTATGGGGATCAGTCCACGTCGGCGATCGCCCGTTGCAGCGGTGGCAGCAGCGGATCGAGAGAGGTTGGCCAGCCCACTAGAATCGGCTGCTGATGGGTCAGCGTGTCGGGGTCGAGGGCGGCTGCATCAAACCCGATGGGTTTGCCGTCCAGATCGCAACACACCAGCCCGGCCGCCCGGGCCAAGGCCAGCGGCCCGACCGTATCCCATAGTTTGACTCGGCGGTTGAGGTAAATATAAAGTGCGGCGCGACCCTGAATTACCTCCAGCACCTTTAGCCCAAAGCTGCCGATAAAGCCAAACTGAGCCTGGGGGATATGGCGCAGAATGGACTCACCGTATCGATGGGCATCTTTAGTGCCGATTAGAACTGAGAGGCGATCGCCCGTCAGGTCTGGCTGGGTCGGCACGAGCGGAACCGCATCCCCTGCGCCCGCCTGCCCAAATAGCCCCAGTTCCTCACCCCCAAAATACAGTTGATCAAACACAGGCGCATAGACCCAGCCCGCTGTCGGCCGTCCCTGCTCCAGCGCTCCCACCATGACAGAATAATGCGGCTTGCCGTGGATAAAGTCTTCTGTGCCATCCAGCGGATCGACCAGCCACAGGCGGCCAGCTTGCTGCGAGAATTGCCGACGCGAGGCGGCGTTTTCCTCAGAAATCACGCCATCGGCAGGAAACAACGCCGTCAGCCCCCCTGCAAGCTGAGCATCCAGCGCCCGATCCACGTCAGTCACGTAGTCATCCAGCCCTTTTTCGTAGACCTTGAACGACCCTGCTGCCAGATCGAGCGATCGCCTGCCACAGTCCACTACTAGCCGATTAATTGCCGCAAGCTGATCGTCCGAAAGCTTCTGCATGGGTTTTCTGCTCGCTCCTGCGCTGCGTGCCGTCCTCATC
>NZ_DVEA01000056.1:0-3186 GCF_015295965.1 Thermoleptolyngbya sp. M55_K2018_002 | reverse complement strand
CCCGCGAGAAATTGTCCAAAATCCAGAGAGCTTATTGCAAGTGCGTAAGTCTTGGAAAATATAAAGCTCTACATAAAGCTCTACAAATCCACAGATTTGACGACGGGCAGCATCACCCGCGAAGGTGCGTCCGTCGTGCCAGAATACACCGACACCGTGATTACCCGTGCCTCCATTAGCTGACTATCGGCAGGGAGCGTGCCGCCACCTGCATTTACCGGATAGGCGGGCGAACTGGCTCCGCTGAGGCTGAGACGCAGGGCGCTGCCCTTGGGAAGCTGGATGCAGGTGGGCTGGAGGGCGATTGTGTAGCGCGGCGCGGGCTGGGCGGGGTAGTGTGTGCCAATTCGCAGATAGCCCTGGGTGAATTGCAGCACCGTGCCGTTGGGTTTCACTTCCGACAGCGCTGCGCCCAGGTCAAAGCTAAAGGTGTCTGCGTTGCAGCACACATCCACCAAAATTTCTCCAGCGATCAGCAGGTCATCGGCGAGCGGTTCGCTGGTGTAGGTAACGACATCCGTGCGGCTATCCAGCACAGACCGATCGACCGGGCCCGGCGGCACCGTGGCATGGCCACCCAGCGCGGGCACGGGCCGCCACGGGTCGTGGACAAAGCTGTCGGGGATTGCTGCGCCTCGATCAGCATCCGTCCCTGCCGCACCTCCCTGAGGGATCAGCGCACCGTGTTCGTCGCCCATGGCCGCCAGGCCGTTGCCTGCCAGCCAGAGCGGGGTCTTGGGCGGATTGGGAAACGCACCGAGCGATCGCCACTGGTGAGTTCCCAAATCAAACAAATGCACCGGCGACTCGTGCATTAGCTCGGAGTCGATGCCCTTCAAAAACTGGTCAAACCAGCGGATCTGCACCTGGTCGATGGGCGAGCTGGCCGCCGGGCCATAGTCCACGCTGCCCACGCGCCGCCCCCAAGGCAAGTGCGCCCAGGGCCCCACCCAGAGATGCTGGAGATAGCTGCTGCGGGCCGCCATCGAGCGATAGAGCCGCAGCGTGCCCCGCAGGTGTGTGTCAAACCAGCCGCCGATATGCAGCATGGGCAAATCGACCTCGCTCCAATAGGTTTTGGGGGAAAGCCGTCGCCAATAGTCTGCCGTGGGGTCGGGGTTGCTCAGCCAGTCGTGATAAAAGGAGTCGGGCGCGAGGCGTTCCAGCAGTTCCGAGCGGGGACAGACCGGATCGACCTTGAACGGCGCATGGGCCACGGCATACAGCGCTTCGTAGGCTTCTGGGTCGCCCTGGCGGCGGGCGGTTTCGCTGGCCAGTTGCAGCGCCCAACTGAGATTGTTCTGATAGCAAAAGGCTCCGCCTTCGTAGGCCCAATCGGCATAGAGGTCAAAGGCGACCATGCTGGGACAGATGGTGCGGAGGGCAGAGGGCTGGGCGATCGCCGCGTAGAGCTGGGTCATGCCCTGGTAGGAAAAGCCGTACATCCCCACCTGCCCATCGCTGCCGGGAAGCTGGGAGGCCCATTCCACCGTGTCGGCTCCGTCCTCGATTTCGTGGGCAAACAGGTGGAACTCGCCCTCCGATGTCCCGCGCCCGCGCACGTCCTGAATGACCACGATGTAGCCGTGGGCAGCATACCAGGACGGATGGGCATAAACCACCGTCGAGGCGATCGCCCGTCCGTAGGGCTGCCGCATCAGCAGCACCGGAAACGGCCCCTCTGCATCGGGATAGTAGACATCCGCATCCAGGCGCACTCGGTCGCGGGTGTACATGGACGCGGTTTTCTTGGGCAACACAGGCAGCATAGCGAAATCGCAGGGAGAAGGGGGCACTATAAGCAGGGAGTGATCGGAAGACGACATCAGGAACCCTCAGTGACGTTGATTGGTGACGTTGATTGGTGACGTTAACTTTGGTGACGCTAACTTGGTGACGTTAACTTGGTGAGGCTGACTTGAAGACTTTAACTCGACTTCAAGCTAGCTTCATGGCTGGGTCAACTGGGGGAAAATACCGAGTTCCTTACAAAAAATTTCCAGAATTGTAAGGAAATTTCAGACCTGAATGTGAATCCTGTTAATATCATGGGCGCTGTCGAAACCACTCTGAGTGTCCACTCTCCCGCGAATCAAGACTATATAAATTACTACTGGCTAAATAAATCACCACTGGCTAAACCAATCATGACTGGCTAAGGCCGCGTTAGGTCGCGCTAGCGTAAGTACGTTTGAGTCACGGTTTTGGTCAGGATCACCTCGCTCTTCTTCTGATCAAAAATTTCGAGACTGTATCCTGTCCATTCGCAATTCATTCGCATTCTCTCTCGGCCATTCCCAGATTATTCCCAGGTTAGCGATAAGGACGTTTCTATGAAAAGTCAACGATTTCAATATAAGCGGCTGGGGCTGCTGCTGGCACTCTCCACCGGGCTAAGCTGCGTATCGCTGGGGCTACCCCTTCAGCGGGCCCTAGCCAACGGCTGGATTCTCTTCCAGGAAGGAAACCTGCAACCTCTGGTGGGGACGCACACCTTCGCGGGCACAGCAGGGCAGACCGTGGCGATCGCCCTCCGCACGGACGGCTTTTCGGGTGCGGTGGTGCTGATTGCGCCCAACGGCGATGAGGTCGCCAGAAATGAATACTACGGCCGCACGAGTGGCCCAATGATCGTCACGACGCTACCGACCAGCGGCGCATACAAAATCCTCGCGCAGTCGCCCTACGGTCAGGCAGGAACCTACACCGTGAACGTGCGGATTGCGACAGCCTATGACTTGGCCTTTTCGCGCGGCGTTCAGTTGAACCAAGAGGGCGACTATGCCGGGGCGATCGCCGCCTTCAATGAAGCCATTCGTGCCGACCCACAAAGCCCCGAAGCCTACGTAGAACTTGGCAATCTGCTCTATAACGATGCCAGACGGCTGAAGCCAGAAGAAGCTCGCAGCATCGTTTCTGCCTATGAGCGAGCCGCCGCCGCCTACGAACGGCAGGGCAACCAGGAGATGGCGCAGATGTTGCGCGACCTAATCGTCGTGGTTCAAGCGGAGGTCAGCCCTATTCCTTCTGGGGCTTTTCCTGGAGGAGGCGTTCGGTAATCGAACTAAACCCCTTGGAGGCTTGCCGTCTCCCCTGAGCAAGCATTTTTCATCTACATTAGACCTATTGCATAAATGCTTTTCTGAGAGCGTGAATCGTTAGCAGCACCGCCGCTCAACGATTCAC
>NZ_DVEA01000272.1:0-18417 GCF_015295965.1 Thermoleptolyngbya sp. M55_K2018_002 | reverse complement strand
AGGGGGATTTAGGGGGATCTTGCACGCTTTGCTACAAACAGTAGGACTTTTCAAATATCCTCTAAAGCCAAAGCTCTTAAGGCCAAAATTCCAAAATTTCAACTTCCTTCAATTTCTAGCGTTCGAGAGACCTCATGGCAATCCAGCAGCTTCTTCAGTCGATCTCATCCCGCTCTCGCCGTTTCCTGAGCCGGGCCAGGCGGATATCGCTTGTGCTGGCGCTGGCCTTGGGCTGGAGCCTCAGCCTGGGCTGGGGATTGTCGCAGGTAGGTGGGGCACAGGAAGCGGAGCGGGCGATCGCCGCTACCCCTCCGGCAAACACGGTCGAAATCGGCACCGTCGATGTCGTGCCCACACAACTCCAGCTTGGACAGCGACTCTATTTCCAAAACTGCTCCGGCTGCCATTTTGCCCCGCCGCCAGAGGTGATGCCGCTGCAATCCTGGGCGGCCATTCTGCAAACGCCCCAGCACTACGGCACAGTCATCACCCCACTGCAAGACCCTGCCCGTCGCATCATGTGGAACTATGTGCGTGCCTCTTCGCGCTCCATTGTGCAAAACGAAACCGTTCCCTCTCGGTTTGCCCAATCCCGCTATATGAGAGCGCTCCATCCCGGCGTAGAACTGCCCGAACCCCTCTCCTTTGGCTCTTGCATCAGTTGCCATCCCGCTGCTATCGATTTCAACTTCCGTCGCCTCAGCCCAGAATGGCAGGCGAGGGAATAGTCCCCTGCTTTATCTGCCTTGATAACCAAGGGCGAACCTCTTGCAAGAGCCTCTTATCACAAGAGCCTCTTATCAAAAGAGCCTCTTATCAAAAGGCCAGTCTCCAAACTACGCGAAGACTGGCCCTTTTGATTGTTTTTGATTAGGATTGAGCAAGAGAGTATAAATACTCAAAAAGGTTACCGATTCCCTCTTCTTCGGGCTAATCTGTAATTAAAGTTCATAAAACAGAGCAATGGTTCAAAAAAAATTACGAATCATCACAGATTTTGATGGGCCCATCATGGACGTGTCGGAGCGCTATTACCAGGTCTATCAGGTTTGCCTGGAGCAGGTGCGCCGTCCGGGGCAGACAGTCAAGCGATTGTCTAAGGCGGAGTTTTGGCAACTCAAGCGATCGCAGGTGCCAGAGCGCCAGATTGGTCAAATGTCCGGTCTAGACGAGCTACAGGCTCAAGACTTTGCCCGGATGCGGCGAAACACGGTTCACACGCCTCCCTACCTGAGTTACGACACGCCCATTCCAGGCGCAGTAGAAACTCTGGAGCGCATTCAGCAGGCGGGCATTGATCTGGCGGTGATGACCATGCGACGCACCAGCGAGCTAGACGAGGCGTTTCAGCGGTGCAATTTGGGACGATTCTTTGGGGGCGATCGCCGCTACTGTCTCAGCAATGATTACGTCAAAACGACTGACGTGCAGGACAAGCCCCTGTTGATGCAGCGGGCCCTCAGCGAACTGCCCCCCGCAGAAAACTGGATGGTCGGCGACACCGAAGCCGACATCGCCGCAGCAAAGGCCCACGGCATCCCTGTTGTATCCGTACTCAGCGGCATCCGCGATCGCACTCAGCTCAGCAAACACCAGCCCGACTGGATTGTGAATAACTTTGCCGAAGCCCTTGACGTGATCGTGCAACACGCAGGCTGGGAAAGCACGGTTCGGAAAGACATCGCCTGGCAAAATGCAGGCAGCAGCGACCCCTCCTACTTTAGTGCCGGGAACTGCTAGCGCAGGAAGCTGCTGATCAGCCAGAGGATAAACAGGGCAATCATGGCGGCGGCGCTAGGCCCGCCCAAACTAATCTGGGCAAGCTGGGGGGCGATCGCCTCCACCAGCGCCATCCCCAGCAGCACGCCCAGCAGCAGCCCCGCCAGCGACAGCAGAAACGCCCGCCCAAACTTATGCTCTTTGCGGTTCAAAAAGAAAATACTAATTCCTACACCCAGCGCCAGCGCCAGAGACGGCGAGCTAAGGCCAAGCAGCCCTGCCCCTAGCAACAATCCGCCTGGCCAAAGAACATCGGCGCGGCTGGGTGTGTCAATCCACTGCCGAAGCCAGTTGGGGGAGGGGCTGGGTACAGCAGGCGCAAAATCTGGCGGTGGCTCGGCAGTCCGTTCAGGAAAGCGAATCCGATCGGGCACCTTGATCTTGCCCTCCTGTCGCTGTCGCAGCCGATCCATCAGGATTGCATCGTAGGATGCTTCAATCGCCTCTAGTGTGCGTGAGTCGCCCTCATGCTCCTGGGTCAAACGCGCCTTCGCCGCCTGAATTTCTTCAAACGTCGCTGTTTCGTCTACGCCCAGTCTTTCGTAGTGGCTCATCTCCTCCATTCGTGCCCTCCAGCCGAATCCCCACGATAATTGATTATGAATCGTCGTTTATGATGAATAGTATCAGTCGCGGCCTTAGTGCAAAAAATTGACGGAGCTTAATATTACAATCAGTTTCGTTTCAGAAATGATTGGCAACGAGGCTTAGGTAGCAATCAGCAGCAGACAACAGAAAAGTGTCAGATCGAGAATTTGCCCTCAGCCAGTTCTCCTTTATCCAGGTTGCAAGTCTCAGGCTTAGGTACGGTTTGACCATTTGTCCACTATCGTTTGACCTTGAGTGTTGAACGCCAGGTTTAGTCAGGCACTCCTGCTGAATCTATGCTGCTGACAAGTACTTGGGTTGCTCCAGCGCTAGCAATTCCCAGTCCTCTATTTCAGTTACCGATTACAGGCTGCCCGTCCCAGAGCCACTCGCCGTAGTCAGGCATCTAGGTCAAGCATCCAGCATCCAATAGTCAAACCCATGAGTCAAACTCATGATTCAAACACAATGGTCAAACAATTGTGGTCTACCACCTATGGTCTAACACTAGAGTTTCAGGATGTCACTGAACTTCGAGATGCCACTTAAACTACTTAAACTATAGCGCTTGAATCCACTGCTCCTGAGTTCACTGGTACTAAACCCGCACTGCCTTCAGCTTCTGAGTTGAACACTTCTGAGTTGAACAGCAGCGCTCCGACTGGCGATCGCCCCGGTTTTTGTGCTTAAACTGATCAGGTCAGGTTTAAATTCTACCTGCATCTCCCTTCCCTCGTCCCACCCCCATGATTCCTTAGTGTAGCCACCCGGTTCTACCAGGCAAATGCCCCTACAATACAAGCCCCTTCTCTCCGAGGCAATCTCTAGCAAGCCCGCGCCTATCCAGAGCAAACCTTTAACGTCCTCACAATCATCCCTCACATAATCAACAAAATTTGTTTTACGCTTAAGTGCAACTATTTGCGACTATTACAGATTTCTATGCGGGTACGGTTTTTTGGGGCTGCTTAATGTAAGCAGGGGTATGGCGGAGACTGGCGCTGGGGCTGTCCAGTGGACTACCAGAATCTACCCACCCGCTCTGGCTTATTCTTTATTCGCTCTTGATCCAAAAGTCCTAATCTAGAGTTTACATTTACAATTTCACTCAACGTCCCTCTATTCATCGACCCAAGGTTACAGTCATGGCTTCAGCCAAGATTCTTGTCGTTGACGATGACCGTCACATTCGTACACTGGTACATCGTTTTCTCTCTACCCACGGCTATCAGGTCGAATCCGCCGAAGATGGCAAAGGGGCAATGGCAATCTTTGAACAGTTCAACCCTGATTTGGTGATCTTGGATGTCAACCTGCCAGACGCAACAGGCTACACGCTTTGTCAGGAGATGCAGAGCCGGACGGGTGTGTTTGTGCTGATGCTGACGAGTCGTGCTGATGAGGCGGATAAAATCCACGGATTTTCTAAAGGCGCGGATGACTATCTCACCAAGCCGTTTGGTTTGGCGGAGCTGGAGGTGCGTGTAAAGGCGATTCTGAAACGGCAGCGCCCGGTCACGGCGGCAGAGCAGCAGTGCCTCACGTTCAACGGATTATCCATCGATCCGGTGCGGCGTGAGGTGACGCTGAACAGCGAGATGGTGCCGCTAACGGCGCTGGAGTTTGATTTGCTGCATTTTTTGGCGAGTCACCCCGGTCGTGTGTGGCGGCGGGCAGAGTTGATTCAAAAAGTGTGGGATTACGAGTATGTGGGCGACCAGCGCGTGGTTGACGTTCATATCGGGCAAATTCGCAAGAAGATCGAACTTGACACTCAGCAGCCCAATCTAATTCAAACTGTACGCGGTGTCGGCTATAAGTTTGAGGCTCCTGACACAGCAGGAGAAGAGGCTGCTTCCTAAGCCTCGTCTGAATCGCTGTGTTGTGAAGTCGCAGAATTAGAATTGTAGGGCTTGGGGAGAGTGTAGGGCGATCGCTCTGCACTCTTTCTTCTCTGCACTCTTCTTTATGGACGGCGTTGCTCTGCACTCCTCCTTCCCAAGGGTTTGGGGATTCCTAGCAGCATCTCCTGCCCTAGTGAGGTATGGAAGACTGCCCTGGAAAAACGCAGCTTTTGTGCCCCCTTGCTGAGTTTACTGACTGGGGAACTGGCTTCAGAAGCGCTGTAGCTGCTTTAATTTCAGCTTTCTTTGATGAAGAAGCGATGAGTAAGAGTTAAGGCAAAACAGTTTTGTGGAACTCTAGAGGGGGCTAGATCATCCAACGATGGTGGGATTCAGGGAAAATTGGCTGTATTTGCACAGGGCCGCTAGTATTTCTTTTAGATACTTTGTTAAAGCCGTTTTTTGAGAACCACTTCTTAAAGCTGTTTTTGCATCCTTTTGATTGAAAGCCTGATTGTGGAAGTCTCTAACGGTAGCAAAGCTAGACATGGCCAAGGCGTTCAATCCCTAGACAGGTTTGAACGGTTGGAAAGTTTTTGCAGGCGTTATGAGAGGGCGATCGCCCAGACCTGCCAAGACCTTATGCGGAGAAATGAGTGGTAAGGAGCCGAATGCCAGACTATCCAGAACCCAGGAAGCTACTACTAGAGGTAAACTCAGGGTCTGCTCAGGCTGAGATGGGGCTGGCATCGCCGCAGCACCTTGCAGACCTGCTGGCAGAAAACAAACGGCTGCGCCAAGAGCTAGTTGAGCGAGAGTGTAGCTTGCGTCAGCGTCAGCAGGCCGACGCGACCCAGCAGGAGAATCAGCGGTTCATTCAGCAGATTTTAGAAACCACACCCAATCTGCTCTATCTCTATGCCGTAGACGCGAAGCGAATTCGATTTATCAATCGCCGGGTTTCCGAGATGCTGGGCTACCCTGCCCATCAGGTCTATGAAATGGATTCGGAAGCATTGCGATCGCTCGTCCATCCATCCGACTTGCCCTTGCTTCGCAGCAGCATCCAGGAATTGCAGCAAGATTCTGTTGGACAAGGAGTGGAGGTGACATTTCGGCTGCGTCATGCCAGTGGCGAGTGGCGCTGGCTGCAATCTCGCCAGACCGTCTTTAGCCGAGATGACGCGGGCAACCTGGTGCAACTGCTGGGCACGGCGCAGGATATCACCAGCCGCAAACAGACTCAGGAAGCGCTCGCCCAGAGCGAACAGCGGTTTCGCTCCCTGGTTTCGCATTTGCCGGGGGTGGTGTTTCGCTCCCGCTATGACCCCCAGCGCGAGGCAGAGTTTGGCTGGGTGATTGAGTTTATCAGCGAGGCGATCGCCGATCTTACGGGCTACCCCGCAGCAGATTTTTTGAACAACCAGGGGCGGCTTTATGGCAGCATCGTGCATCCCGAAGACCGCGATCGCCTGTTTCAAGTTGTCCTGAGCCATGCTCGCGCAGGCCAGCCCTACACCCTAGAATATCGGCTGATTCACCGGGACGGCAGCCTCCGCTGGGTCTACGAAAAAACGCAGGTAGTTGAAGAGGCCCAGGGACTGGTCATAGAAGGCGTACTGCTAGACATTACTGAGCGCCACCTGGCCGAAGCCGCGCTGGAGCGGCATCTCCAAAAAACCCTCTTGCTCCAGCAAATTACTGAGGAAATCCGCCAAAGTCTCGATCCGCAGCAGATTTTTCAGACCGCCGCAATGCAGATTGGGCAGACGTTTCGCGTCAGCCGGGTGCTGATTCATACCTACGTCGCAGAGCCGGAGCCAGAAATTCCTATCGTAGCGACCTATCTGAAGCCAGAGTACGAATTTGAGCATGTGATGAAATCTGTACCGATTACAGGCAACCTCCATGCTCAAGCCATGATGGCGCAGGATCAGGCGGTGGCTTCTGGAGACGTATTGTGTGAACCGCTGCTGAGCAATCTGCATCCGCTGCTGCAAGCGCTGAAGATTCGCTCCATGCTGGCAATTCGCACCTCCTACAAAGGCGAACCCAACGGCGCGATTTGCCTGCATCAGTGCGATCGCCTGCGGCGCTGGAGCGAGGACGAAATTGACCTGCTAGAGGCAGTTGCAGCCCAACTGGGCATTGCCCTGGCCCAAGCCCAACTGCTGGAGCAGGAAACCCAGCAGCGCCAGGAACTTATGATCAAAAACAAGGCGCTAGACCAGGCTCGGCGCGATGCCGAAACTGCCAACCGGGCCAAGAGCGAGTTCCTGGCCACCATGAGCCACGAAATTCGCACGCCCATGAATGCGGTCATTGGCATGTCGTCTCTGCTGTTGAGTACGCCCCTTACGCCTCAGCAAGAGGAATTTGCCCAGACCATTAGCAGCAGCGGCGAAACGCTTCTGAAAATCATTAACGACATTCTGGATTTCTCTAAGATCGAGTCGGGCAAGCTAGAGCTAGATCTGGAAACCTTTAACCTACGGCAGTGCGTGGAGTGTGCTATTGACCTGGTGATGCCAAAGGCGCTGGAAAAAGACCTAGAGGTGGGCTGCCTGTTTGAACCAGAGGTGCCCGACTGGGTGATTGGCGACTCGACCCGTGTGCAGCAAGTGCTGGTCAATCTGCTAAGCAATGCCGTGAAGTTTACATCACAGGGCGAGGTGACGGTGACGGTCAGTGCCCGCTGCATCCATCTGGATACCGTGCCGGGAGATGCTGACCTGCCGACCTGCACGATTCGGCTGGCGGTTAGGGATACAGGCATTGGCATTCCCACGGATCGGCTCGATCGCCTGTTTCAGCCCTTTTTGCAGGGCGATTCTTCCATCAACCGCACCTACGGCGGGACGGGGTTGGGATTGGCCATTAGCCAGCGGCTTGCGGAGCGCATGGGCGGTCGGCTTTGGCTGGAGAGCGAAGTGGGCGTTGGCTCTACGTTCTATTTTTCGTTTGTTACCCAATCTCATTCTGGAATCGGCGCATCGGCTGACTATCGCAGCCCGTTTGAGGGGCGATCGCTCTTATTGGTAGACAGCCAGACCATTCACCGCGAAAATTTAGTTCATCAGGCAGAGTTTTTGGGGCTGCGGGTCGTAGCAGTGGGCAGCAGTGAGGCGGCGCTCCATTATCTCCGCCAAGCTACGCCGCAGGGCGATCGCCCAGATCTGATTGTGCTAGAAACCCACCTTTCTACTGATTCCGGCAGCGCGTTAGCTGATGAAATCTCCCAACTGCCAGGTTGCGAAACCATTCCGCTTGTATTCCTGACTCGTCTCGATCGTTCTCTTCAGTCGGCTCGCTACGCCCTGACCCATTCCACCGGGGCGATCGCTATCCCACGGTTGGCCAAGCCCGTTAAACAGTCTCAGTTTTATGCCATGTTAAGCAACTATTTCGGCGCAACTCCGCATTTTCCCTCTGGTATGGTGCATTCTGGCGATTCTCTTGGTGCTGGTTCTGCCCTAGACAACACCCATGAGCTAGGTTTGGATGGCGACGTTCACTCAGAAAAAGACAGTGATCTGCGAATTCTGATTGCCGAAGACAACCTGGTGAACCAGAAAGTGCTGCTGAGAATGCTTCAGCAGTTGGGCTACCATGCGGATGTGGTGTCCAACGGAACGGAAGCAGTCGAAGCCGTTTTGCGCGAAACCTACGATGTTGTCCTGATGGATGTCCAGATGCCGGAGGTGGATGGCATTATGGCGACCCGGATGTTGCGCGATCGCCTGCTGTCTGAGAAGTTGCCCTACATCGTCGCGGTCACGGCAAACGCTATGATGGGCGATCGCGAAGATTGCCTGATTTCGGGCATGGACGATTACATCAGTAAACCGATTCGGCTCGATCAGCTCTCAGCCCTGCTGAAGAAATGCCCCCGACGGGCGATCGCCCAACCCGCCTCCCAGTCTTCTCCCCTGGATGCCCGGTTCATCAACAGCTTCATCGCGGACATGGGCGACCGGGCTGCCGCGATTTTTACAGAACTGATCGACTGCTACCTCACCGAAGCGCCCAAGATGGTCGCTAGCATCCGCAACGCAGGCGCAATGCTCGACACTGCCGCCATCATGCGGACGGCTCATACCTTCAAGTCCAGCAGCGCCGTTGTCGGAGCCACCCGACTCTCAAAGCTGTGTCGCTATCTAGAAGACACCGCTCACCAAAGCACCCCCGATGAAATTACCGCTCAGATCGACAAGCTGGTCGCAGAATATGAACAGGTTAGCGCGGCCCTGAGGGCAGAACGTCAACGCCTAACACCGGGCTAAAGCGCGGGCCCACGTACATCCACGCCAGTCCGTCGGGGTCGAGGCTCTGCGTCCAGGCGGAGAAATCTTCTTGATACTTACGGCGGCTGAGGGTGGTGCGGCTGGTGCCGAGTCGCCGGGCCAGCGCCGTCGCCGTCCAACCTGATTTCTGGCTCGCAGAGTCAGCCGTCAAATCCACATAGAGTTGCCAGATGATCACCGCAATCAAATAGGCGACGAAAATGACGGCTTCCGGCCGCTGCCACAGATCGGATAGGGGCGCTTCTTCTGATAACACTGCTGCGGGCACCGCGGATGGCCGTGCAGATGGAACATCTGGCGGCACTGCGGATGGCCCTGCAACCGCAGACATTTCACCCGAAGAGGCAACCGGGCCCGCTTCAAATGGCCCCTCTTCAAAAAGGGGTTCGCCAGGGGGTGGGAAGACGTTCAAGCTTTCATCCAGTTCGACGGGGCTGGGGGCAGGGTCGGGATGCCCCTGAGAGTCGGGCGTTTGAGTCGCAGACATGGGGGAAAGTGCTGGGGAAAGAGCGGCAGGCTGGGACGGAAGATCGGTAGTGAGTTCAGAAATGGGTTCAGGAATGGATTCAGAAATGGGTTCAGGAATAGATGTTCCGCCCTCGTCTTGCCTCCATGCTACCGAGTTATGGGGCGCAGGTTGTGTCCAGTTTGTCTGTGTCCAGTTCCTCTGCGGTTCCTGAGACGGCGAGGGTTCTGGCGAAGACTGCTGCGGTGCGTCTGGAGCGAGGGCGATCGCCACCGTTGGAATATAGGGAATATCGAGCTGGCGAATGACCTGATGCACCAACTGAGTCACGGTCGCTTCTTCTACCGGGTGCGATGCCAAAAGCTGAATCTCCAGCCGAATTTCGTGCCGCACCACAGTTGCCGTCACGCCGTAGGGCTTCAGCACATGGTTGAGCAGACTGGTTAACACGGTTGGGTCGCCAGCCTGGGCGAGACGCAAGATTTCCTCAGAAGCCATAGGAGGGGATTGGAATCGAGAATAGGAATGAGGGAAAGCAGGCGACAAAGGTGGGTATAGATTGTGGGGACAGATGCGGATGTAGCTGAAGAGAGAGCCTGCTGATGACTTCTAGATTTATCACATCAGGGGCAATGCTCACTGTGTCCTGCTCCAGCGCGATGCCTGATCTCTCCTGATCTCTATGGTCGGCGCAGCCGCGCAGCAGGCCCAACCGCTAAACCCCCAACCGCTAAACTAGGGCATCCTAGAGAGGGAGGTTCGGCGCTCGCGCTCTATTCCCCGCCCCCCTAACCCTGAGATTTCCAATGTTAATCGTTGCGCTGTTTGTCTTCGTGGTGTGGATTGCGTCGGTGTGCCTGCATGAGTTTGGACATGCGCTGGTGGCCTACTGGGGGGGCGATCGCTCGGTCAAAGACAAAGGCTATCTGACCCTGAATCCGCTGAAGTATACCGACGTGGGCACTAGCCTGGTGATGCCGCTGATTTTTTTGATGCTGGGCGGCATTCCCCTCCCCGGTGCAGCAGTGTATATCGACGCATCCAAACTGCGGGGGCGGCTTTGGAAAAGTGCTGTATCGCTTGCGGGGCCGCTGATGACGGCGCTGGTGGCGCTGGTGCTGGCGCTTCCATTTTGGCTGGACTGGGCACCCGCCAGCCCGACGGGTGGCTGGAGCCTGCCTGACCTGCTGCGATCGCCCCTCCCCTTCAGTCCGCTCTGGGCTGCGCTGGCGTTTTTGGTCACGCTAGAAGTTGCAGGGGTGCTGATCAACCTGCTGCCCGTACCGCCGCTGGATGGCTACGGAATTTTAGAACCCTGGCTGCCCGAAACCCTGCGCCACCAGGTCAATCGCTGGAGTCGGTATAGCATGATTGCGCTGTTTGGGATCTTGTGGACCGTGCCAGCGGCAAACCGGGCGCTGTGGGACGGGGTAGACGCGATCGCCAGTTGGCTGGGCGTGCCTGCGGAGTTGTCTTGGCTGGGCTATTCGCTCTTTCGGCAGTGGGGCACGATTTTGCTGCTGGGGGCGCTGGCCGTTACTGCTATCGTCATGCGGCGATCGCCCCAGTTTCAAAATTCGGCTCACTATTGGGGCGGCAGCACAGGAAAACGCGACCCCAGCCTGGATCGATTTCACGCCTCAGCCCAGTATTTGAATTATTTGGTCGAGCAGCAGCGCTATGACCGGGCGATCGCCCTCTGCGACCAGGCCATCAAAAGTGCGCCCCACCGCTATGAACCCTGGCAGACCAAGGGCAATATCTTCCTAAAGGCAGAGCGCTACGCCGAAGCCCTCGCTGCCTACGACCAGGCGATCGCCCTAGAGCCAGACTTCTATGGCGGATACCACGGGCGGGCCCTGGCCCTCCAGCAGTTGCAACAGCCACAGGCCGCCCTGGCATCCTTCGACGACGCTTTGCAGCGATACGAGGCCGACCCTAGCCTGTGGAGCGATCGCGGCTCTCTGCTCTACGAACTTCAGCGCTATGAAGACTCGATCGACTGCTGTACCCACGCGATCGCCCTAGAGCCAGACAATGCCCTATTCCACTACAACCTAGCCTGCTGTCATGCGCTGCTGGGAGACTCTGAAACAGCGCTGGACTGCTTGAACCGGGCGATCGCCCTGAATGACCTGTATCGGGCGATCGCCAAAACCGATCCCGACTTCAACACCCTGCACCAGACCCCAACCTTCCAAGCCCTGATGGGCGACACCTAGCAAAACTGCCCAAAAATCCAAAATCCAAACCCTAAAATCCCAAACCTCAACTTTTCTTGTCTCCACCTTTTAAGATTCAATGATGCATTCTGGGAATGATGTGGGCAACCTAGTGGCGTGTAATGCTAGCTGGAAAGACCATGGCAAGAGATGCAGGCAACACCCGGAGAACCGCTCGTCCAATTAACATAGGGCCAAACCCCAGAGTATTCAGAGATTCACTCAGTCCCACAGACAGAAATGACTTCTTCCGCTTCGTGGTTCGAGCGCGAAGCAGCTTTGACGGCGAAGTCTTTGACATTCCCCGAAACTCCAACTTCAACTTTCAGCTCCAAAACGCCAACGGACGAGTCATCGGCCGCTCAACCCGTCCTAATCGGCAGCCCGAAAACATCAACCTAAACCTCGATCCAGGCACTTACTTTGCCCGCGTGTTCTGGCGCAAGGGGCAGGGGGCCTACCGGATGCGCCTCAGCCTCACGCCCGATACAGCCGGAGAAACCCTGGACACTGCCCGCGACCTCGGCAACCTCACGAGTTCCACAGGCGTTGATGAATACGTTGGGCGCTCCGACCCTGCGGACATCTACCGCTTTACGATAGACGAGCGCTTGACCGTTGGCGCAACCCTCACGCCCTTCAGCGCCGGGGCCGAAATCTCGCTCCTGGATGCCAGCGGCAACGTGCTTACGGGCACCTCCGGCAGCGGCACAGAAGCCCGCAGTCTCCAGCGCGTGCTTGATCCAGGCACCTACTTTGTCCGAACTACCCCCGTTCCAGGCGGCAATACGCGCTATAACCTGACGCTGAACGCCGGCCCCGCCCCCGACCAAGGCGGCAACGACTTTGGCAGCGCCTCGGCATTTCCTGGGTTTGGCTTCTTTCCAGCTTCGATTCAGGAGTATGTGGGCAACAGCGACCCGGTTGACTACTACACCTTTACTACAACCATCGGAGGCGATTTGAAGATCGACCTCACCAACATTGCACCAGCCGCTGACCTCAACATCACCCTGTTTGACCAGTTCCAGCAGCCGCTAGCTTTCCAGGGCGGCGCTGGCCCCGGCGGCAACGAGCAGATTATCTTCAACAATGCTCAGCCAGGTCAGTATTTTGTGTTGGTGCAGACCGCCGCGCCAGGCAATAACTCCACCTACCGGCTGACAGCCGTCCTCACGCCCGAAGACAAATTCGGCGACACCTTTGCGGATGCAACCTCCATTACCGACCCGCTCTCACCGGGCATCCTAACGCCGCTCAGCAATGATCTGGATAATCCTAGCATCTATCAGGATTTTGTGGGGGCAGGCGATGTCGATGTGTTCCGGTTTACCCTGACTGAGCCAAAGAACTTCTTTGCGACCCGCCTCAAGGACTTTACGGGCAACATCACCTTGCAGCTCTTCCAGGCAGGAAACCCAACCCCGCTCTCCGGCGGCGGTTCGGCCTTGCGGGGGGCGCTTGGCCCAGGCACTTACTTCCTGCGCGTTTTGGCCGGTGGCCCCAACGATGCCTCGACCTACACCCTAGAGGCTGCCTTCGGCGAGCGTCAGAGCGGTATTATCGTCCGCGACGTGAACCCAGGGGCGCTCGATGCCAACGCTAACTTCCTGACCGACGTGAATGGCGTGCTGTTCTTCGCGGGAACCGACGGGACTCCGGGCGCACCCGTGGGGCTATGGCGCAGTGAAGGCACTTTGAACACAACGGTCAAAGTTGGCTCGTTTACGAACATCACTGGCATTACGAACGTTAACGGTACGGTCTACATTGCAGGCAGCACGACGCAAACAGGCATCGAGTTGTGGAAGTGGCAGCCGACGGGCGGCCCACTGGGTACACTGTCTCTGGTGGCAGACATTGCGCCTGGGCCTGCATTGTCGTCGTCTCCCATCAACCTGACGGCGGCTGGAAATAACATCTTCTTCCTGGCTTCGCCGACCGGCAACCCGGTTGCCCGACAGCTCTATTTCAGCAATGGTGGTGCGCCAGTGGCGATCGCCAATGCGGGCGAAAGCATCCAAAACCTGGTTTACGTGCAGGCAACCGACACCCTCTATTACGTTGCAAACCGAACGGGCGTTGGCACCCGACTCCTGTTCCGGATCAACAACGCTTCGACTGCCAACCCAAGCGCTCCCGTATTGCTGGAAAACATCGGCAGCCCATCCTTCTCGCCTCGCTTTGTCGATAGCCTGAAGGTTGTGGGAGGCGATTTGTTCTTTGTCGCCAGCGAAGCAGTGAACACCGAAAACCGAGAACTGCGGCGGATTGCTGCCGACGGCACGGTGTTTACCTACGACGTAGACAATGACCTGAATCAAGCCTCGATTGCTTCGGGTAATCTGAGCTTGGCAGTGGTCGAGTCGGGCGGTACGAGATATGTCTATTTCAGCGCTACGTTTGAAGATCCCGTTGAGGGTCTTGTTCCCGCACTGACCCGTGTCAACCTGACTACTGGAGTTGCTGAACAAGTCTCGGCTAACATTAGCGGCACGTTTGCAGCAGACAACCTGACCGTGTTTGAGGGCAAAGTGTACTTCACGGCAACCACCCTCGCTCAAGGGACCGAACTGTGGGTGACCAACCCGGCAGGCTCGCTGGAGGTAACGGCCCTGGATACCCTAGTGCCTGGATCGGAAAGCTCGTCGCCTGCCAACCTGGTCGTGGCTGGCGGGACGCTGTACTTTACCGCAGAGACCGCTGCAACGGGTCGAGAACTCTATCGTCTGGATAGCAATGGGCTGCCAGAACTGGCGCTAGACATCAATCCTGGGCCGACTTCGTCGAACCTGAATAACCTGATTGCAGCGGGTAATCTGTCGGCGGGTCTGGGGCAACTATTCTTTGTGGCAGACGATGGCGTGAATGGACGGGAAGTGTGGACGGTGTAGGAGCCGGACTCGACCGTTTGCTTGATTTGCTGGGTCTGCTTGGTAACTAGAGACAAGGGGTTTCGGCCCCTTGTTTTTTTGTCTTTTTTGGTGGCAGCCAGTTGATGGGCCAGAATTCAGTCCGCACAAGCACCGAGCTGATTGTGAGCGGCTGATAAAGTTCAACAAAATCACCGAACACTCCAGACTGTGCTGAAGGCAACACTGGTCGTTGGCAGTGCATCAGGAGTCTCGGAATGACTAGCTATCCTCAACGAACGGACGGATTTCGCGATGTTGGGCCGGCTCCCTTTCGCAGTCGAGAGTCCGGTAGAACAGTGTATTCCGGGCGGCTGGGCGGCAGGAACCCGCTGGATATCATTCGGCTGCGGGTGGCTCGTCGCAGCCGGGTGACGCTGGACCTGTCTGAACTGAGCGCGGGCGCGATCGCCCAGTGGTTAGATGGGAAAGGAAAAGCAGTGGGGCGATCGCACGTTCTGTCCAAACCTGGCTCAGGGATTCCCAAAACCACTCTCAAGCCCGGAACCTATTATCTGAAGCTGTCGGCGAGGTCGGGCGTTTCGTCCTATCGGCTGAGTCTGGCGATCGCCCCCCACCCCCGTGCTGCCCAAAAGTCCCTGCGATCTTTTTCAGACCATGCGGGCGATCGCTTTGCGCTGAAAGTTCTGACGCTGACCAACGACTATCGCCGCCAATACGGGCTGCCTCCGCTGCGGCTGAATCCGGTGCTGAGTGCGATCGCCCAAGCCCACAGCCAGGACATGGCCAGCAACGACTTTTTTGACCATCGCGGGGCCAATGGCTCCACCGTTTTTGACCGCTTTTTGCAGGGGGGCTATGCCTACCGCAGCGGCGGCGAAAACATTGCCGCAGGTTTCAGCACACCAAAAAGCGTGGTGAACGCCTGGATCAAGAGTCCGGGCCATCGAGCCAATTTGCTCACGCCGTTCTTCCAGGAGATGGGCGTTGGATTTGTGCATTTGCCCAGCGACCCCGGCACGATCAAGCTGCGCTATTACTGGACGCAGGATTTTGGCGTGCCCGCACCCTGAGGATCAGCGATATGAACACTTCGAGCGCGTTGCGTAGAAACAGCCGACGCTACACTGCGCCATCGCCCTGGCTAGTAAAAATGGCAAACAGTCGATAGAACAGGTTCATGCTGACAATCAGCAGGGGAAACGCAACCCCTGCCAGCGCAACCCAGTTGACCAAACGCCCAGATAGCATTCCCGCCCAGCGCTTGGCCTTGCTGGTGCTGGCTCTGGAAGCTCCCACAAGGCGGCTAGCAGAGGCAAGCAAGAACGAGCCACCCATTCCCAGGACGACGCTTGCCCAAAACCAGGGATTGGTCTGGGAGAAGGAGATGTGATCAAACCCAATGGCGGGCATTAGCCCAAAGGCAATGAGTTCCAGCGTTAGCCAGATGCCCAGACAGGTGAAAAAGTCGCGCCGTGTGCCTTCGCTCAGGGACAGGTGTTGCATGGGTCAAGGGAAAGAATTGGATCGGGAAGCGATTTTGGATTTTGGATTGGCGATTTTGGATTGGCGATTTTGGATTGCTGAACCAAGGGTTTGTGAGACTTCTTTTTTGACTGTACGCCACGGCGAGAAAATAATCTAGCTGGAATCTAGCTGGGCAGTCGCGTTAGCGTTGCAGAGCAATCTCGCGTTAGCGTTGTGGAGCCATATTGCCAAAATAGCGCCGATACAACCCATAGCCCAGCGCCACCCGGTTTCCGTGCAGATGCACCAGCCCCATGCTGCGGAGCTTAAACGCCTGCATCTGCTCCACCTCGACGGGCGCAGAGGATTTGGCTACTTGGTCAAACGTTGCCGCCAGGTCAGGATGTTCCTGCAATTGCCGCAGCAGGCGATGCAGATGATTGGAGTAAATGCCCGAATCGGTCGGAGCCGTTTGCCAAAACTCATCCAGCGTCAGGTCTTGCCGCGCCAGGTGGTAGATAGCGCGATGCACCAGGTAGGGATGCCCACCGACGAGTTCTTGCAACTGTTGCAGATCGGCTGCTGCAAGCGATAGCCCGTAGCGCTGGGCCAGATCCATCACCTGGGCTGGGGTAAATTCTTGCAGCTCCACTGCCAGCCCCACGTTAAAGGGCGACTGGTTAATATCGAGCGGCAAATAGACCTCGGTGGAATGCACAATCACCAGCCGCAGGTGTTGCCAGAGGGGATTGCCGCTGTCGCCGTAGGCTGCCTCTTCATACCAGGCCCGCAGCAGCGCAAAAAAGTCGTGGGCAATTTGCGGATGCAGAAACACATCATCCACCCGATCGAGCGCCAGCACCAGCGGGGCATTCAGGTCTGGCAGCAGGCAGTCTTCAAAATAGGCGGTGCAGTTGCCCTTGCTGCCAAACGTGGGACTCCAGTATTCATCGACCCGATGGGGCAGGCGCAGCTTGCGGGTAATCAGCGCACAAAACCAGCGAAGAAAGCCATCTAAATCGTTGAGCGCTTGACTGTCTGCCTGCTGCAAACTGAGGGCGACGGTGTGGATTGGGCGATCGCCCCCTTCCGACAAGCGCCGCG
The DNA here is from genome assembly GCF_015295965.1 of Thermoleptolyngbya sp. M55_K2018_002. NCBI lineage: Bacteria > Bacillati > Cyanobacteriota > Cyanophyceae > Oculatellales > Oculatellaceae > Thermoleptolyngbya > Thermoleptolyngbya sp. M55_K2018_002. Next base: position 1,770 of record NZ_DVEA01000272.1, on the reverse strand, counting down.
CCTGCTCCAACACGCGCACCATCAGCGAAGTCTTGCCCATCTGGCTGGGGGCTTTGATGCGAATCAGCGCACCCGGTCGCAAAATCTCGTCATAGCAGCGGGTTTCCGACGGGGGGCGATCAACGTAGACCGGAGAATTGAGCGCCACTAGCCCCACTGGGGGGTCGAGATCCTGCGGACGAACCGTGGAGGCTTGAGTAGGGGCTTGATCGGGAGGGGCGATCGCGCTCCTGTCTGCTGTCGAGGGGAGGGGGGTCGCGCCGTTTTGCAGCACAGCCGAGCCGTTCGACTGGGCAGCCCGCTGCGACAGCACTGCGACGAGATTCGTCTTGCTTACGCGCTCCCCCAGGCTAGAGGAGAGCAACTGCCACAGCTTTGGCCCGACATCGTGTTTGATATATTCCGGCGTGTAGCCCGTTTCTTCGGCGATCTCGTCATATTTAAAGCCGTGCCATGCGCCCTTTAGCACGGCCACCTCGATATTTTTCAAATGGCGGGACGCGGCCGCCAACACTGCTGCATCGGCAGCCTGAAGCGCGGTTTCAAACAGGATGGGTTGGTTGCCGCTGGATGCTCGGTTGGCATCTGGCAATGGCTCATTCATGGGCGTTTTAGATCACGGCTTCCCTGCTCTGAGCCTAGCCTAATGCAAGAATAAAAACTCAGAGGCTCACGACTGAGATCGTCTACACAAGTTCATTTATTTTACTCCTTCCCTGCGGCGTGGATTTGCCCCTGGTATACCATTCAGACTATGTTGCGCCCCTGCCCGACAGCCATCGCTTTCCGATGGAAAAGTTCCGGCGGCTTGCGGAGCTTTTGGTTGCAGATGGCGTGGCCCATCCCAGCCAGTTTCACACGCCAGACCTGCCCCCGGTGGGCTGGCTGGAACTGGTGCATACGCCTGATTATGTGCAGCAATATCGCACGGGCACGCTGGATGCGCGGGCACAGCGGCGAATCGGGCTGCCCTGGAGTCCGGCGCTGGCAAACCGCACCTGCATCGCCGTAGGCGGCACGGTGTTAACCGCAAAGCTAGCGCTGGAGCATGGGCTGGCCTGCAATACGGCGGGCGGCACGCACCATGCCTTCCCCAGTTTTGGGTCGGGGTTTTGCATTTTCAACGACATGGCGATCGCCACTCGCGTCTTGCAACACCTGGGGCTGGTGAAAAAGGTGCTGATCGTCGATCTAGACGTGCATCAGGGCGACGGCACGGCGGTCATTTTTCAAAACGACCCCAGCGTGTTCACCTTTTCCATGCACTGCGAGGTGAATTTTCCCGGCACCAAGCAGCAGAGCGACCTGGATGTGCCGCTGCCGGAGGGCATGGAAGACGACGACTATCTGCGGACGCTGGCAGACTATTTGCCCGATTTGCTGTCGCAGGTGCGCCCCGACCTGGTGTTGTTTGACGCAGGCGTGGATACCCATGTGGGCGATCGCCTCGGCAAGCTAGCCCTGACGGATAGCGGCCTCTATCGCCGCGAGATGCAGGTACTCAGCACTTGCGCCGCCCAGGGCTATCCCGTCGCCTGCGTCATCGGCGGCGGCTATGCCAATGATTTCAACGCGCTGGTATATCGCCACTCGCTGGTGCATCGCGCCGCCAGCGAGGTGTTTCGGCAATATCGGCTGTGATCCCCCTAAATCCCCCTTAGCTAAGGGGGACTTCCGGAAGGCTCGGTTTCCCCCTTTTTAAGGGGGGCGAGGAGGGATCTGCGATCACCCCAACTCCGACCCGATCCCCCTAAATCCCCCTTAGCTAAG
>NZ_DVEA01000024.1:0-18479 GCF_015295965.1 Thermoleptolyngbya sp. M55_K2018_002 | reverse complement strand
GGCCACTCGCGGCGCGGGCAAATCCCACAGCCCCGGCACCGGGCGACCCTGCAATGCCCACACAGGGTCAGGAGCCAGCGTCACAGGAACCCCCCAGGCGGTGAGCAGTTCCGCAGAGGGGCGATCGCGCACACTCACTCCCTGACACCCGACAAACGCTTGCCGAGCCAGCCACCGACTGGCAGCACGGTGCAGCGGCCCCACGCCCTGGGCCCAGGCAATGGTTTTTAGCCCCATGCGCTGGGCCGTCAGCATCAGCCCGCCATAATACCAGGGATTCAGGGCGCTGGTCGCGTCTTGCATGAGGCTGCCGCCGCCCCAGATAAAGGCATCCGACCGACGGAGTGCTTGCAGAACTTGTGCAGCATTCATGCGATCGCACGCCTCCACCCCAAACCGAGTCGCCGTCTCCGCCGGATTGCCCGACAGCACCAGCGGCGTTACCTGGGGCGGCAGCATTTGCAGCAGCGCCGCCAACAGCGCCTCGTCGCCCCCATTCCCCTTGCCATAGTAGCCACACAAAACCGCCCGCATGGATTGTTTATACTAGACCTTGAACTTCCCTCTTCCCTCTTCGTTCTTCCCTCTTCGTTCTTCTTTTTTCCCTCTTCCCTTCCGTTCCCCCAAAAATCATGCCACGAGTTGTCCCCGGTTCTGCCTATGCACGCCCTCTCAATTCCCACCTGGATCATTCACATTTCAAGCGTGGTGGAATGGATCGCCGCCATCTGGCTGGTCTGGGTCTACGCTGACGTGTCGCAGCAGCCCGCATGGCGATCGCTCTCCTGGGGAATGCTGCCCGTGCTGATTAGCGCCATGTGTGCCTGCACCTGGCACTTTTTCGACAATGCGCCTCAGTTGGAGTGGCTGGTGACGGTGCAGGCGGCGACGACCGTTCTGGGCAATGTTACGCTTTGCATTGCGGGCTGGTGGATCTGGCGATCTACTCGACCTGCCAGGGAATAGAGCAGAAAAATTAGGGCAAGAAAAATCAGGGCAAGAAAAATTAGGGCAAAGAGATTGGGGCAAAGAGATTGAGGCAAAAAAACAAGGGCAAGGGGCGATCGCCCAACTCACCCTCCAGCGCTTTCACCAAAATCCAAAATCTAAAATCCAAAATCCTGAGAGCCGGGGCTATCCCTCACAACTACCCCTCACTACTTTTAGACTGCCCCCGCTGCGTGAAATCCTCTGGGCGCAGGTTCGAGAGAAAGTCGCGGAAAGCCTGACGCTCTGCTTCGTCGGCATCCGTATCCACTGGGTAAGACGCATCCGCCACCACCTCCTCCATCACCCAGATCGGGCTGCGCGTGCGGATGGCAATCACAATGGCATCGCTGGGGCGGGCATCAATTTCCTTTCGCACCTCGCCCTGGCGAATGGTCAAAATCGCGTAAAACGTATTGTCTTGAAGCGAGTGAATCACGACCCGTTCTACCATCAGGTCGCATTCATCTAGAATGTTGACCAGCAAATCGTGGGTGAGGGGACGGGGCGGAGTCTGGTTCTCGATCGCGCTCATGATGGCGCGAGCCTGATCGTGGGCGATATAGATCGGAAGCTGCCGTCGTTCGGATGCGTCTCGCAGCAGCACCAAGGGGCTGCGGGAGGCTGCCTCTAGGGCAATTCCAGCGACTTTCATCTCAATCATTCATCTAGCCTCTAGAATCCGTTCAGCAAAGGGATGGAAAGGCGGGGACTGGAGCTTTGAAACCCTTGAGCTTGATATAGCCTAGCACCAAGCCCAAGGGATCAGGCGGGTTGTTGAGACACGAAATTAGAAGCCAAAACCCAGTCAAAACCAGATCAAAACCTCTAATGTTTAAGATGCCTTCTGAGATGCCTTCGGGCGTTGCAGGAGAATGGTATGACGCATCTTGAGAATTAAGCTCTTGAGACTTAAGCGCTCAGTTCTTAAGCACTCAGTTTGCGATCGCCAGCATCAAAGCAACTTCCCAGATCCTAGCCTCAGTCCAGTATGACAAGATCAGCTAATGAGTTCAATTCGTGAATTCTCAACTCGTGAATTCTCAACTCGTGAATTCTCAACTCGCGAATTCACAATTCGTGAAGTCAATAGTTCAATTCGCTTTTGGGGCTATCCGGTCGGTTTGAGAGTCGGTTTGAGAGTCGGTTTGAGAGTTGGGTTTAAGTCGGGCTTACAGCCGGGTTTGTAACAGTCGGAACCAAAGTATGTCAGCAGATCAGCGCCAGTTTGAGGGAGCCAGAGGTCGCAGAACGGCGGGTTGCAGTATTATTTTAGTTCAAGCGTACCAGGTTTTCCAGGAAAAAATCATCTCCTCAACGGTTGGATTGAACTCCAGTATGCCCTGAAGCACCGACGAATCGACAGCCCCAATGCTGAAGGTTTTCCAAAAAATGTAAGGTTAAGACCGTGCAGATAAAGGCTGGCAGATCAGACTGCACGACGCTTGACAAAGGTGATCCGTTGGCTAAGACTGTCCCGCTCCTCCTGTCCCTTTTCTAACCCGTCCCTTTTTTAAGGAGATGTTGCCGTGTTCACTGGACTGATTCAAACGCTCGGAACCCTGTCTGCTCTCAGCGAGACGGAAGTGCAAGTCACCTGCACCGATGCTCGCCTGCTCCGCGATTTGGAACTGGGGGACAGCGTGGCGGTAGACGGCGTTTGCTTGACGGTGATGCGCTGTTTGGCGGATGGCTTTGTGGCGGCTGTTTCGCCGGAAACGCTCGATCGCACAGCGCTGGGGCGGCGGAATGTCGAAATTCCGGTCAACCTGGAAGCCTCTCTGCGGGTGGGCAGCAAGCTGGGCGGGCATTTTGTGACGGGGCACGTAGACGGGGCGGGCTACTTAGAATCCGCTGTCCCCACGGAAACCTCTTGGGAGATGCGGTTTTCGGTGCGCGATCGCCGCGTGGCCCGCTACATCGTGCCCAAGGGCAGCATCGCGGTTAACGGCATCAGCCTGACGGTGGCCGATTGCGACGCGGCGGGCAGTTGGTTCACCGTGGCAGTGATCCCGCTGACCTATAGCGAAACGAACTTGCAGCACCTCAAACCGGGCGATCGCGTCAATCTGGAAGGCGACATCTTAGGCAAGTACGTAGAAAAGTTTCTCCGGCTGGGAGATGCCACCCCATTCGATGCTGAGGGGACAGAAGATGCGTTACCTGATTCGCTCACGCCTGCTTTTTTGGCAGAACACGGCTACTTATAGCTGGGTGTTTGTGAATAGCCAGCTTGTTCCCAGTTTGAGATGCAGGGGATTGAGCTAATTACTCAGAACCAAGTTGTCGCGATGCACCACGGTTTCTGCGCCTGCATAACCCAGGATTTTGGGAATGTCGTCGGAGTGGCGACCGCGAATTTGCTGGAGTTCGGCGCTGCTGTAGTTGACGATGCCACGGGCGATTTCCTGACCGCTCTGGTCGCAGAGCTGCACTGCGTCCTGGGGCTGAAATTCGCCCTCTACTTCGGCGATGCCTGCCGCTAGCAGCGATCGCCCTGCTTGCCGAATGGCGTTGACTGCGCCTTTGTCTAGATAGAGCTTGCCTGCGGGAACCAATCCGTGGGCGATCCAGCGCTTGCGGGCATTAAAGGGCTGGTCTTCTGGCTCGAACTGAGTGCCGAGGGCGGCTCCGGCGAGGATTTGGGCAATATTGTCGGGCGATCGCCCTTCGGTAATCACCGTCCGCACGCCCGCCGCCGTCGCAATCTTCGCTGCCGAGATTTTCGTCACCATGCCGCCTGTGCCCCAACTCGTGCCGCGATCGCCCACCTCCACCTGTTCTGCCAGCGCGGCGATATCGTCCACCAGGCTGATGGGCTGCGCCTCTGGGTGATAGCGCGGGTCTGCGGAATAGAGCCGATCGACATCTGTCAGCAAAAACAGCCAGTCTGCCTCGACCAGGCTAGCCACCAGCGCCGACAGTGTATCGTTGTCGCCGAACTTGAGTTCCTCGACAGCCAGCGTGTCGTTTTCGTTCACAATCGGGATTACGCCCAGCTTCAGCAATTGCCGAAAGGTGCGGTAGGCATTGACATAGCGGCTACGCTGCACCAGGTCGCTGCGGGTCAGCAAGACCTGGGCAATGGGCTGATCGAGGGAGGAAAAAAAGTCGTCATACACCCGCATCAGCCGCCCCTGCCCTACCGCCGCCACGGCCTGCTTCATGGCGATGGTGCGGGGGCGTTCTGTCATCCGCAGCCGCGCACAGCCCACGCCCACCGCGCCAGAGGAGACGAGGATCACCTGATGCCCCTGTTGCCGCAGTTGACACAGCGCCTCAACCAGCTTGGCAATGGTGGCGATCGCCAGATATCCGGTTTCAGGCTGCGTCAGACTGGAGGTGCCAATTTTCACCACGATTGTCTGCGTTGCAGGCTGGGAAGTGGGCTGGGAACCGGGCTGGGAAACCGTTTGGGTCATGGTTTGAGAACTGCGGGAATAAGAAAAGCTCTATGGAGAAAGGCTGGAAGCGCGATCGCGGAAATTCCATGTCTGAACTCTCCCACAACATTATTCCGTAATCTCAATTCCGTTATGACCTACGCACTTGCGATTAAATTCTCTGGGTTTTGGACGATTTTTCGTAGGCGCAGCCCACGAGAAATCGTCCAACCGCGTAAGTCCTATCCGTAATTCGCAGATCTGGCTCCCCTTCTCCCGACCTGGAAGAAGGGGCTGGGGGATGAGGGCAGATTGAAAGCCGCACACCGCGTTCAATCAAGGTCAATAGATAAAGGTCAATAAAGTCAATAAAAGAGAGCGCCAACTCCCGCATAACTCGGAAACCGACGCTCTGGCTTTAACAACTAGATTTATCGTCCAGGGACTTTATTACGCTGTCCCCGTCTGCTCACTTATTAGATTCACAGGCTTTCTCAGAGTTTCCACGATTTCTAATGTTTTCTTTATATTTCAGATGATGGAGTCAGGTTTCAAGATGTAACAGTTTTGTTACCTCGATCTGGCAAACTTTTTGCGGTGGAGCCGCCAGAGTTCGCTACCATCTACGCAATGCTCTGCGTGCGATGCTCTGCGTGCAATGCTCTCTGGCAACTGCTCTCTGGCAACTGCGTCCGACCGCCTGGGCGATCGCCCAATTTCGAGTCGCTGGCTGTCCCGTCTCTTGAATACCGCTGTAGATATTGCTCATGACGCGAGACTCCTTACCACCGCGTGATTCTGCCTATCGAGACGCGTTTTACATCAACGGCTTTCGCTCGACTGTTCGCCAGCCGCTTCAGTCCAGGGCTGAGTCGCGGATGCTGCCCACTGGGCGCGTGGAAGAGCGGATAGGGGACGATCGCCTGCTGCCAAGTGCGTCCCAGGTTCCAGCGGATCGGCTCACCCCCCGACAGCGTGCCCGCCGCGCCCGCAAAGCTTCCTTAGAAACGGCCGCTTCTCGCCCCACTTCTCGTTCTGCAACGTCGCCTACGACCAAAACTCGCCCTACGGTTCTGGTGTCGCCCGGTCTGCCGCGCCAGCGTCGTCCCCGACGAGGGCGATCGCCTTCGCCGCTCCACGGCCTTTGGCAATGGCTGAATCGTCCTGTGGCGTGGCAGCGCTATCGGCAATTGGGGCGATCGCTGGCATGGTCGCTGCTGTGGGTGCTGACGTTTTGCGGGCTAGCGGGGCTGGGGATTAAGTCGCTGGAGTGGCTGACGCGCCTGCCAGAGCCGCCCAACTGCGCCAAAATTACCTTTGCGGCGGCCGATGCCGAGCGGCTCTTTTGTGCGCGGGAGGCGGCAAAGTCGGGGCATCTCGCCGACCTGACGGCAGCCGTGAATCTGGTGGCTGCTTGGCCGGCCGATCACCCGCTCTATCGGGAAGGGCAGTCGCTATTGGCGGAGTGGTCGGCGCAGATTTTGGACGCGGCCGAGGCGCGACTGGAGAGCAGCGGTGTGCAGGAGGCGCTGTCGGTTGTGCGACACATTCCCTCCAATAGTCCGCTCTATGCCGAAGCGCAGGCGGCGATCGCCCAGTGGCAGGCGCAATGGCAGCAGGGTGAGGCAATTTGGAACCAAGCACAGGAGGCGCTGCGGAACCAGGACTGGAATCTGGCGGCGGAGCAAGTCACCGTGTTGGGGCAGGTCGAAAGCGAATACTGGCGGACGCACCGCATGGAGGCGCTAACCCGGCAGATTTTGCAAGAGCAGACGGCGCACAAGCTGCTGACCCAGGCGCAGCAGGCGGCGGGCGACCAAACTCTTGCCAACCTCCAGGCGGCGATCGCCCTAGTGCAGCAGATCGATCCGCAAACCCTGGCGTGGGAAACGGCTCAGGCTGATTTGCAAGCTTGGAGTGGGGCGCTGCTGGATCTGGCGCTGCGGCAATGGCAGGCGGGCGATCGCAGTGGGGCGTTGGCGCTGGCGCAGCAAGTTCCGCCCGATTTGGTCAATCACCTCACGGGAGAGGGACAAAACCTGCTGCGGCTGGCCCATGCCCAGCGGCTGATTGCTGAACCTGCGGCCCAATGGCTGCCGTCGCTGCGCCAGGTTTGGAGCGTGCGCGAGGCGATCGCCGCCCTCAGCGAGATCCCCGCCAGCAGCGCCTTTTATGCGATCGCTCAGACCGAACTAAACACCCAGCACGCGGTCCTCGACGATCTGCGCCAGTTGCAGACCGCGGGACTGGTGGCCAGCCTGGGCCAGCGCACGACGTTGGACTGGGCCAGCCGCCTCGCTCAGCAGATCGCGCCCGACCGTCCGCGCCGCCTCCAGGCGCAAACCCTGGCCGCCCACTGGCAGCAGGAAACCCAGCGGATTCAGGATATGCCGCAGTTTTTGCAGGCACAAGCCCTGGCCCAGCCAGGACACATTGCCGACCTGCAAGCGGCCATCGCTGCCGCCCGCCAAATTCCCCGCGATCGCGCCCTGTGGACCGAAGCGGAGCAGGCGATCGCCACCTGGAGCCGTCAGATCCAAACCCTGGAAGATCGCCCCATTTTGGAAGAAGCCACCCGCATCGCCCAGAGCGGCGACCTCTCTCGCGCCATCCGCACGGCAGAGAAGATTGGCCGCAATCGCACCCTCCATGCCGAAGCCCAAGCCGCCATCCAAACCTGGAACGCCAAGCTGGAAGAGGTCCGCATTGCCGAAGACCGCAAGCATCTGGACGAAGCCCGCGCCCTAGCCGCCCGCGTGCGCCTGTCGCAGGCCATTGACACTGCTGCCCAGATCGCCCGCGATCGCCCCCTCTATGCCGAAGCCCAAGCCGCGATCGCCCAGTGGCGTGCCCAGCGCGACGAAATCCTGGCTAGCCGCCGCGCCCAGGAAGCCGAAGCCGCCAACAGCGAAGCGACTAGGGACGAAGCCGCCAGAACCGAGTATGCACCAGCCGAAGGGGCGATCGCTCCCGAACCCTATCCTGCTGAACCTGCCTACGTCTACGAAGCACCACCGCCCTACTAGCCAGCCAAGCCTCAGTTTGCAAAAGCGTTGAAATTAGACGACCTTGCAGCCACCTTATTTACCCATTCCCTGATACCCATTTCCTGATGCATAGGTTCTTGATTCATAATTCAAGATAGAAATCGCAACTGTGATTTTGGTCAAAACTCTAGGGAAAGGAGAACCATGCTTCAGTCAGTGATTGCAGAGAAGCTAGAAAAGTTACCTGAACCTTTGCAAACAGAAGTCCTGCACTATATCGAGTTCTTGCTAGATAAATACGTCCCGGACGAGTCTGTGCAGGTTGAACCTAAGAAACGCAAAGCAGGTTTATTGAAAGGGAAGATTTGGATGTCAGATGATTTCGACGCTCCTCTTGAGGACTTAAAGGATTATATGTAATGGTATTGGATACTCATGTCCTTCTTTGGTTCCTGAAAGATGATCCCAAGCTGCCTCCACAAATCAAGCAGATGATTGAGGTCAGTAATGATGTTTTCGTGAGCATTATTGCCCTATGGGGAGTCGCGATAAAACTTTCTATTCGCAAACTGGAATTACGATTTGAGTTTCAAAAACTGACAGATTTTCTAACCGATCTTGATATTAAAATTCTGACGATTTCTTTTGAAGACATCAAGCGATATGTTGATTTGCCGCTTTACCATCGAGATCCGTTTGATCGGATTCTGATTGCCCAATCCATTAACCACGCTATGAGTATTGTCAGCGCTGATTCGGCGTTTGATGCGTATCCGATTCGGCGGTTGTGGGCATGAGCCAATCTGAGCCTTTTTGTAGAGGATCTGTGGCTAAAAATTAAGCTGGTGGTTGGCGGTTTCCATCGGGCGGTTTCCCTTAAGATAATCGCGGAGACCTGCGATCGCACTCAATTCCCTTCATCCGGCGACTAGATAAAGCCCATGAAACTTGGACAATGGATCGGGCTGCTGGCCCTGATTGCCGCCATCTATATTCTCTGGTCGATTCAGCAATTGCTGCTGCTGATGTTTGTCGGCATTGTCTTTGCCACGGCGCTAAATCGGCTGGTGCGCTGGATGGGCAAGTACGGCATTCCCCGTGGGGCTGCGTCGATTTTCTCGATTGTAGGGCTGCTGCTGCTGCTGACCCTGTTTGTGGCGATCATCGTGCCGCCGTTTCTGGATCAGTTTCAACTGCTGACGGAGCTTGTGCCCCAGGGGTTGAACCAGCTTCGGCTGGGGCTGGACTGGCTAGTCGATCGGCTGCCGGGTGGGGCGGCTGATCTAGTGCCCAACTTTAACGAGCTGTTTAACCAGCTCCAGCCGTTTGTGTCGGGGCTGGCAAACAATTTTTTCCGGGCATTTTCTGGATTCTTTAACGTCGGCATTAGCTTCCTGTTTGTGCTGATGCTGACCATTATGCTGCTGCTCAACCCCCACCCCTATCGCCAGGGATTTTTGCGGCTCGTGCCGTCGTTTTATCGCCGCCGCGCCGACGAGATTCTGACGCTGTGCGAAGAAGATTTGGTGGGCTGGATTATTGGCACGCTGATCAACATGGTGGTGATTGCCATCGTTAGCGGCATCGTGCTGCACATTTTGGGCGTGAAGCTGGTGCTGGCCAATGCGCTAGTGGCGGGGCTGATGGAGGCGATTCCCAACCTGGGGCCGGTGCTGAGTACCATTGCGCCCGTGGCGATCGCCCTGATCGATTCCCCTGTCAAGGCGCTGGGCGTGCTGATTGCCTACATTCTGATTCAGCAGTTGGAGCAGTTTCTCTTGGTGCCCGTGGTGATGGGTCAGCAGGTGTCGCTGCTGCCTGCGGTGACGCTCTTGGCGCAGTTTGCCTTTGCGTCCTTCTTTGGGTTTTTGGGTCTGTTTCTGGCGATTCCGCTGGTGATTATCGTCCGCATCTTGCTGCGCGAAGTGGTCATTCGCGATGTGCTGGATCAATGGACGAATCCTGAATTTGAGCATCGGGAGCAAGAAAGCCACTTGTTGGAAAACCAAGAGGGGGCGATCGCTCCTGCGGTCTGCTCATCCGGCTGTTCTACCCATACGCCTCCCCATAGCGCCACCGCCGCCGAGTCTCCAGACGCAACCCACCCGCCCAAGAACCCGCCGAAGAATCCGGCCGATGCGATCGCTGAAACCAGCTACATCGCGGGCAATCCAGGCCGTTCAGACCCTTCGGCGGAGTCTGGCTCCCCAGACGGAAGCTCCGAGCAAAGCAATTAGCCATCTTTTCCCCGGCCTTCCCCAAACCATTTCTCCCGGACTGACTGCCCAAATTTGCCCCAAAACGCCCTAAAACGTTAAAGATGAAATAAGTTGCCGGGGGAGATGGGTATAAATGCGATACCATCTCACATAACTTGCAAACTGTGTAAAGTGCAATACGGTCAATGGAGCAAGAGTCTCTACCCACTGAGGTTATTCTCAGCCACCCGCGCCAGACTATCGGCAGTCTAAAGCTGGACTGGAACCCACAGCCGGGAACCTATCTCGATGTTGCGGGAGAAACCTACGCCGTTCTGGAGCGCCACCACTGCTATCAATACAAGCGGGGTAAATATCGGCTGCACAAGATTGCGCTATACGTGCAGGCGGCTCCCCGACCCGAAGAACGAAGCTGGTTTCAGGGGCGCTGGGTGTTGGGCAATGCCAACTGTGCCTATAGCGCCCATTCTGAACTGGTGCGCTGTGCGGTAAATCCCGATGGGCCGTGTCAGGACTGTCGCTTTTTTGAACCCGCTACCCAGTAGACTCGACAAAGCTCAACAAAGCTCGACAAAGTTCGACAAAGCTCGACAAAACTTCCGGATAAAACTCCCCAACCCGACTCATGGATCAGCAATTGGCGCAGCTTTTGGTAAATGGCGTGGCGATCGGCAGCGTGATTGCACTTGCGGCGGTGGGGCTGACGCTGACCTACGGCATTTTGCGGCTGGCAAACTTTGCCCACGGCGACCTGATGACGCTGGGCGCATACCTGACGCTGACAGTCAATCTCAATGGCGTGAATATCTGGCTGTCGATCTTGATTGGGGCGGTGCTGACGATTGGGGTGGCGTTGCTGTGCGAAAAGCTGCTGTGGTCGCCCATGCGCGATCGCCGCGCCTCGTCTACCACGCTGATTATTATTTCCATCGGGCTGGCGCTGTTTTTGCGAAACGGCATCACGCTGCTGTGGGGGCCTGAAAATCGACGCTATGACCTGCCCGTGGCGACGGCGCTGGATGTGTTTGGCGTGCGAATTGCGCCGACGCGGCTGATTGTGGTGGGGCTGGCCATTTTGGCGATCGCCGCTCTGCACTACCTGCTGCAACATACCAAAATTGGCAAAGCCATGCGGGCCGTCGCTGACAACACCGACCTGGCGCGGGTATCGGGCATCAACGTCGATTGGGTGGTGATTTGGACGTGGGTGCTGGCGGCGGGGCTGACGGCGATCGCCGGGGGCATGTTTGGGCTGATTACGGCTGTACGGCCAAACATGGGCTGGTTTTTGATTATGCCGATGTTTGCCTCGGTGATTTTGGGCGGCATTGGCAATCCTTACGGGGCGATCGCCGGGGCTTACATCATCGGCATCGCGCAGGAACTTAGTACCTACGTTTTGCCCTCGGAATATAAGCTGGGCGTGGCGCTGATGGTGATGATTCTGGTGCTGCTGGTGCGGCCGCAGGGGCTATTTCGCGGCATGATCTGAGTCGATTGACCTGAGTCGATTGACCAGATTGACTATATTAATTGCTCCAGGGCAGTTTGCAGATCTTGCGTGAGTTCCGCAACCGCCTGCTTTGCTGAGGTGTGATCCCGCTGATAGTCCGAATGGCGATCGCTCACACAAATCGGCGTTCCCACCGTCACGCGGCTCTGTCGCCAGCCCAAACGCGGACGGGCTGGTATGTCCTCGCCCTTGATCCTCGCCACCAGGTCAAACATCAGCAAGGTCATTTCAGCAAAGCGCTCCGCTGTGGGCTGTTCCTGGAGATAGTCCGCCGTCACTGCTACAAAGCTTTCCACCAGGCGCATGTGCCGCAGGCGAATTTCGGCTTCCTCCGCGCCCCAATCTGCCAGTCCGCGCTGAAAGGGGGACAGAGCCGCGAAATCTGCGGGCAGGTCTTCTCGATAAATCGCGTTCCAGCCTGCTTCCTCTAGCCGACGACAGCGGTCGATAATCGTGCCCTGCGCCTCCAGCCGAAAGTGTGCCTCGGCAGCGCGAAGGGCGGCATCCAGCAGCGCCTCCAGCCGCCGCATCAGGCGTTGATTTGCGCTCTTGTCTGGCGCTGGCTTGGGATCTGCCTCAGGCGTTAGATACTGCGGATAGAAGCGATGATAAAATCCCTCCATTTCCGTCAGCAAATGATCCGCCAGCCGCAGCACGCGCCGATAGCGAACATCCTCGGTTGGCGTTTCGTCCTGCACCAGCGGCGGCAAGCCCGTGTCCTGCTCCAGCCGACTGAGCAGCCGATCGAGCTTTGGCCAGATGGGGCGGGGATAGGTATAGCGAATGCCAATCGGCACGATGTAGACCTGCTCCGATCGCCCCTTCTTTCGCAAATCCTCCGCGCACCAAAAGCCCAACTGCGCCACGCCGGGTTCTAGCGGGCTGACGACTTCGCTATGCCCGTTGGTTGCGCCTTCGGGGGCGATCGCCAAGGGAAACTGTCCGTTGAGCAATAGCTCCCGCGCTGCCCGCAGACCTGTGCGATCCAGCCGCTTGCCCCGGTGAATGGGGATGCCGCCCAGCCGCGAAAACAGCCAGCCCAGCCAGTCGCCCGCCCAAATGGTCATGCCCCGGTCGTAGACAAAGTGGGAATGCACAGGCGATCGCAGCGGAATGTCATGCTCTCGCGCAGCTTGAGGAACACCGCTGGACAGCAGATACAGCATGGAAAACGGATCGTCTACTTCTGGATGGCGGAATGCCAAGATGAATCGAACTTCACCCGCCTGAAACCGCCTATAGAGCAACGCCAGTTCTTTGGCGTTCACAACCTCGACATGGGAAATTCCCGTCGGCAGCCACGGACGAACACGGAGCCGAAACAAGAGCGGTAATGCCGCTCGCATCGCCATTAGCACCGCTGGATTGAAGCGCTGGGGAATGAACAAAAGCGCCGGAAATGCACGATGTTTTGAACAAGACACGTTCTTTCTGACCTTTGGCTTCTGCGAAGCGCGACGTGAGCTAGGTTAACAATACTGGATCAAAACCGTTGTCAATACAAGGCCCCACGCTTCTGTCAGAAACGGGGGCCTCGAGAGTGTCAGAGAATCAGTCGGCTCAGCGATTAGCGCAGGGCGCTGTTCACGATTTGCCGCAGTTGGGCTTTAATTTCGGCTTCTTTCTGCGCGATGGTTGTGCCCAAGTCAGCGGCTTTTTCTTCCAGTTCCACTTGCTTGAAGTGTTTTGCCTCATTGCCCAGGGTTTCGCCTTTGGTTTTGGCGTTGGCATACCAGGTTTGCGCTGTTTCAATCTGACGCTTCACTTCTTCGTAGCGATCGCCATAGCGCTCTTGCAGACGAGCATCCAGTTCCGCAAGCTGCTGCTTCAGATGGTCATAGCGCTGCTGAAAAATATCAAACACTTCCCGCTCCTTCACTGCGTTTACAACCAGATCAATTAGCACCTTGAAGGGGGTTTTGGTGGTGGCTTCGGCTTCCGGCAGGTCAACGGTTGCCAGGGCCACGGTGACTTCCTCCTCAAACTGGCGATCGGCTTGATCCAGCGTTTGCTGGAGGTCGTTGATCTGGGTCTGGGTCTGGGCGATCGCCTCTCGATGAGATTCGCCAATGCCTTCTACCACGCCTTCCACCGAGGCCGCCATCTCTTCGGTGCGGGTTGTCGCGCGATCGCGCACCACGGCAAACACTGCCGTCAAAGCATCTTTGGCGATCGCCTTCAGTTCGCCTGTCCCTTGAGACACTTCCGCTACCGCTTCTGAAACCGCAGCCTTCACAATCTCCCGAATCCGCTCTGCCCGCAGGCCGCCCTCAGACTTGGCCTTTTGCAAATCTTCCTGAATGCGCTCTTTTACTGAATTTGTCATGGCTTTTCCCAACCAAACGCAACGTCATCATCGGGCAGACGCAAATCCCGCAGTTCTGTACCCAACAGATCCATCCTGGCGCGTTTATGGGCTGAAAGGGCTGATTTTGCGTTAGGGATAGCCCTACTGAGGAGAGGGGGAAAGCCGATGGAGGTTTTGGATTTTGGGGTTTGGATTTTAGCAGGACTTACGCACTGGCGATTAAGTCTTCTGGGTTTTGGACGATTTTTCGCGGGCGCAGCCCGCGAAAAATCGTCCAACTGCGTAAGTCCTATTTGGATTTTGGAGGCGTTTGGCTGGAGCGTTGGCGGGAAAAAGGATTGGGCGCTTGTTCTTTGAGCCGTCAAAGTATTTCTTTACAAAAAATTCTGTTTCCGATTGTGAAAGCTGTATGAAGCTTGCAGTTCCCGTTACATTTTTTCACGCCTGAGCCAAAAAGAAATCTGTGCGGTTCTCTGCTGCGTACTTTGGCGTAGGGCACACAAGTTCAAGCGCATCTGGTTCAAGCGCATCTGGTGAATCAACAGTCACAGCTTGCAATTTCTACTGCAACCTCAACTGCAATCTCAACCAATCTCAACAAGGTGAAAGCGCCCATGCAAAATAGCCAATCGGTCTGGCAACAGCTCAAGCAGCAGCAAATCACCTGTGAGCAGGCGCTCGGTCTGCTGGTCAATCGACAGGGAATCGTAAATTTGCGGCTGCTCGACCCGGAAGTGAGTACGCGCTTTTGGCGAGGGTTTGGCGATTGCACGCAGGCTCCGCCCGTCGTGCCGCTGCTGCTCTGGCGCAATTGCTACTACCTGGGTAGCCCCATCGCGCCAATGCCGGAAGTGGTGCAGCAAATGGGCGATCGCCTCAATGCCAGCATCGAAATCGTCCCCATCGCCGAAAAGAGCTATCGCCAGTGGTATCGCCTGCAAGCCCTCACCGCCAAGCGCATGAGCAAATCGGGCGCGATTCACCTAGGGGCTGGGCAATCGGACACCGAAGACCTGACCGAAGTCGCCGAACTGCACCTGTCGCATGTCAACAACCAGATCGAGCGCATCCGCACGCTGATCGCCAGCGCCCTCCGCAACCGCGCCAGCGACATCCACCTAGAACCCTCTGCCGACGGGCTAGCGGTGCGCTTTCGCATTGATGGCATTTTGCGGCACGTCACCACGCTGCCGCCTGACATCAGCCGCAAGGTCATCGTCGCGCTGAAAGTGATGTGCGAAATGGACATCGCCGAGAGCCGCCGCCCCCAGGACGGGCGCATCAGCGAAAAATACATGGCGGGCCAGCAAGAAGAAGGACTGGATCTGCGCGTCAGCACGCTGCCCTGCATCAGCGGCGTCAAAGGCGAACCCAGCGAAAAGGCGGTGCTGCGGCTCTTGCGTCAGCAAAATACGTTCCAGACCATCGCCGATTTGGGCTTTTCGGAGGCGGCGCGGGAGATTTACGAAAGCTGGCTGCGGGAGCCACAGGGGTTGGTCATCTTCACCGGCCCTACTGGATCGGGCAAAACCAGCACGCTGTATACGAGCCTGCTGGCGATCGCCACCGAATCCGTCAACATCGTCACCGTCGAAGACCCGGTGGAATACGTCCTCCCCGGCATCACGCAAACCCAGGTGCATGAGGCCGCAGGCATGACCTTCGCCGCCGGCCTGCGGGCCATCCTGCGGCAAGACCCCGACATCCTCATGGTGGGCGAAATCCGCGACAGCGAAACGGCAGAAACCGCCGTCCGCTCCGCCCTCACCGGCCACTTGGTTCTCACCACGCTGCACACCAACGATGCCATCGGTGCGATTCCGCGCCTGCAAGACATCGGCCCCGACCCAGGGCTGATCAGCGATGCGCTGCTGGGAATCGTGGCCCAGCGCCTCGTCCGCAAGGTCTGTCCCCACTGCGCCGAACCCCACACGCCCACGCCCGCTGACCTAAAGCTGCTGGGTCTGCGCCCCGACGAGGCCAACTTCCAGGGCTGGCGAAAAGGGCGCGGCTGTGTCCACTGCTTCCAGTCGGGCTATTTGGGGCGCGAAGCGGTGATCGAGCTACTGAACGTAGACGACACCGTGCGCCAGATTATCTACGAGGGCAACCTGACCCAACTGCGCCGCTATCTGGCAGAGAGCCAGTTCGAGTCGTTCCGTGTAGCTGCGATCCAGAAGGTGACGCAGGGCATCACCACGGTCGAAGAGGTGCGGCGGGTGCTGCCCCACAGTGCCTTTTTCCGGTGGGTCACCCAACCCCTGCCGCCGCGTCCGGCTGGTGCGTCGCTGTTGAAAACGGGGTAAAGCGGTGTGGAAAGGGTCAGGAGTCTGGAGTCGGGAGTCTGGAGTCAGGAGTCTGGGGTCAGGAGTTGGTTGAGCGTTTGGGTGAAGGTGTCGCTGCCGAAGCGGGCGATCGCCCTTCGTCTTAGCTCGGCGGGCTGGTAGAGCAGCGGGTTGGGGTAAGCGCCCTGCAAGATCTGGATCAGGGTGTGGGCGATCGCCTCGTGATCTGTTGGGTCTACCAGCGCCCCCAGTTCTCCCTGGACCAGCGCGTCGGTTGCGCCGTCTTGGTTGCCGCCCAGCGCGGGTTTGCCGCAGGCCAGCGCCTCCAAATACACAATCCCAAAGCCTTCGCCCTGGCTGGGCATGGCAAATACGTCGCACAGGTTGTAGTGGTCGCAGAGCGCGGCATCGGGCACAAACCCCGCCAGCGTGACGCAATCTTGCAGCCCCAGTTCTGCAATTCGCGCCTCGATGCGGGGGCGATCGCCGCCTTTGCCCACCAGGACATAATGCACTCGCGGCAGCACTCGATGAATGCGGGGTAGCGCCTCCAGCACTGCGTCATAACCCTTGTGGCGATCGCCGCCCACCAGCCGCGCCACCGTCAGCACGACGGGCTGATCTGGCTGCAACCCGTAGCGCTGGAGTAGGTAATCGGGCTTGGGCGCGGGGCGAAATCGCTGCGCGTCGATCGTGCAAGGCAAAAGGGCAACCCTGGCGGGGTCAAGCTGCTGTTCTCTGAGCAGGCGATCGCGCGTGTAGTCGCTGATGGAAACAATCCGGTCAGCAGCGTGCAGGGCGGCTTTTTGCAGCGGATTTTGCATGTTCCATGCATCAATGCCGTAGGTAAAAATCCAGTAGGGAATGCCCGCCAGTCGCCGCAGCATTAGGGCCACGGGCGCGAAGTGCAGGTGGCCACAGAGAATCAAATCTGGGCGATCGCCCAGCGCCGCCGTTACCAAGCTTGCGGCAAACCCTGGTGTTTTCGCTGCATCGGGCAGTGCCCCAAAATAGCGAAAAGTAAGATTGGATAACTTATCCAGGTCGCCATCTCCCGCCCGATCGCGCTTGTTGAAGACGATCGTGTGGCGATGGGGCTGGCTGGCGATCGCCCGCAGCAGGTCTTGCAAATAGCGCTGGATGCCGCCCTGAAACTCGAACAGATTGGGAACCCAGCAGTGGAGATGCAATTCTCTTTCTGCTTCAGGCTTCACTTGCGGATGACCCAGTGAAAAATGTGCCAGAACTTTGCTTCGCCCAGCGCTGTGGTTCCCGGATGCGCCTCTTCCTCGAATTGCTCGATGGTGAAGGGCTGGAGCAGCGCTTCCGCCTGCGGCCGCGTGAGGTGGGTCATGTGGTCGTAGGCGGCCCAGGAATCGCGATCGCCAAATAGCTGACCACACATCCGCCCGCCGGGTCGCAGCGCGTGGGTTAGCGTTTGCCAGAGGGCAGGAAACTGATCCGGTGGGCAGAAGGGCAGGCAAAAGCTGGCGTTAATCAAGTCTAGATCGGCAGGTAAGATAAGCTGCTCAAACCGCTGTACGCGAGTTTCCAGGCGACGTTCAGCGATCGCCGCCTGAAGCTCTGGGCGCGACTGCAAGCGGGCGATCGCCTCCGATTCCCCATCCATCGCCAACACGCGCCAGCCCCGCCGCACCAGTTCCACCGTGTCGCGTCCTTCGCCACAGCCCAAATCCACCGCATACCCCACAGAGCGTTCATCTCCAGCCTCTTTCGCCTCCGCATCAAACGAACTGAGCGATCGCAGCAGGGTTTCTCGCGGCGGACGACCCGCCATCAGGTCGTAATAGTCGCTCCAAGTGTGGGGACTGTCGGGATGGCTGACGGGCAGCGGGGCAGCGTTGGGCGGGTTGGCCATAGATTTGGAGGATTCAGAGCAAACGGCGTAAACATCCTGGTTATAGCATTGCCGCTGCCCCTGTGATTCTAGGGCTGCTTCTAGATCTGCTTCTGGGGCTGAATATATCTCAGCAGGTCATTGTCCCGATCCAGCCAGCCTTGCAGAAACACGCGCTGGGACGGGTCGCGGGTGACGCGGCGATAGCGATAGTCCATGCGGGCCTGACAAAGCCGCTGGGCTAGCTCATGGTGTGGAGCTGGGGCAATTCCCGTGCGGGTTGCTTCGCGAATCGCCCGCTGGGTGACGGGGCCAAAGACGCGATCCACCCGCAGGCCCAAGATTTCTTGCAAAAACATCGTCGCGCCGCCCACGCCAAAATTAACCGCCGTGTCGAAATGGGCGATCGCCAGCGGCCGCTGCATCATGCTACATTGCGCGGGCTGCCAGTAAAGCTGCTCATAAATGTCCCGCACTTCGTCTTCCATAATCAGCCGCACACTCTGCACCGGCAGCCCTCTGCTCTGGCGATAGGCGCGATAGGTGGCAGTGGTGATGCCAAAATTCGTCTCGCCGCCGCGATCGGCTGGATAGTTCACATAGCCCCCTTCCCACCGCAGCGTAAACCGCAGTGCCTCCTGGAAAATTTGTGCTTCCGTCAGCACGGGGCTGGGCGCAGGGCGAAGGATGGGTTGAGGCGCAGGTTGAGACTCAGGCCGGGGTACAGGCTGGGCGATCGGTGCAGGGCGCGAGGCAGGGATAGGGCTGGGTGCGGGTTGGGCGATCGGTGCAGGGGTTGGATTGGGCGTGGGTTGGGCGATTGGCGCAGGGGTTGGATTGGGTGCGGGCTGGGCGATTGGCGCAGGATGCGAGGCAGGGATAGGGTTGGGCGCAGGCTGGGCGATCGGTGCAGGGGTTGGATTGGGCGCGGGTTGGGCG
>NZ_DVEA01000169.1:0-18520 GCF_015295965.1 Thermoleptolyngbya sp. M55_K2018_002 | reverse complement strand
AAACTTGCAGAACTGGGATACGTCCAGCCACAGCATTGTTGCAGGGGGTAATGGGAAAAGGATGTAGGGGGTTGCTCGCAACGCTGGTGCGAATGGGGTTGAAATTAATCTGACTCGGATTTGCAGGCTTTTTGGGCAGACTTTCTGATATCGCTTTACCTTTCCCCTCAACTATGACGAGGGGTCTTTCTTCCGCTGACGCTCAGCCATAAAAAACTAGAGTATCCATGCACGGAACGATTGAGATTTTAGGTTATCAGTCTCTAGACTTGGTTCACGAAGGCGTGAATACGGTGCTGTATCGGGCGGTTTCCCAGATTACCCAGCAGCCGTTCATTCTCAAGGTGTTGCGGGCGGAGCATCCTACTCTGGAGCAGATTACCCGGCTAAAGCACGAGTATCAGGTGGCGGCCAATCTCGATTTGCCCGGTGTAGTGCGGGTATACGGGCTGGAAACGCATGGACATCGGGCCGTGCTGGTGTTGGAGGACTTCGGGGGGCGATCGCTCAAGCAGGTTTTGGCCAACCGCAAGTGCAAGATCCTCGATCCGGCGCGGGTGTTGAATATCGCGATTCAGTTGACTCAAGCGCTGGCCTCGCTTCAGCAGGCTCGCATTATTCACAAAGACATTAAGCCTTCCAACATCCTCCTCAACGAGGAAACAGGTGAAGTAAAGCTCACGGACTTTAGCATTGCCTCGCGCCTGGGCGAAGAGCTGACCCTGCCGCAGGAGCTAAACCAGCTTGAGGGAACGCTGGTCTACATGTCGCCGGAGCAGACGGGGCGGATGAACCGGACGCTAGACTATCGCAGCGACTTCTATTCCCTAGGCATTACGCTGTACGAACTGCTGACGGGGCGGCTGCCGTTTCGAGGAGACGACCCGCTGGAACTGGTGCATTGCCATATTGCCAAAGCGCCGCCACCGCTGCGGAGTTTGAACCCGAACGTGCCGGAGGCGATCGCCGCCATTGTTCACAAGCTCATGGCCAAAAATGCGGAAGATCGCTACCAGAGCGCGGCGGGGCTGCTAGCTGACTTGGAGCGATGCCGCGATGCTCTGATGGAGAGCAAGACGATTCCTGACTTTACGCCCGGAGAGCGCGATCGCTCGTCCCAACTGCTGATTCCCAAAACCCTCTACGGCCGCGAGTCGGAGGTGGCGGCGCTGCTGGCGGCGTTTGATCGGGTGGCGGCCAATACCAGCCCGCTGCTGACGCTGGGCGGCGAGGCAAGCGGCCGCAGCGAACTGATGCTGGTGTCGGGCTATTCGGGGATTGGCAAATCTTCTCTGGTTAACGAAATCCACAAGCCCGTCGTGCGGCAGCGGGGCTACTTTATTAGCGGCAAGTTTGACCAGTACAAGCGCAATGTGCCCTATGCCTCGATTATTCAGGCGTTTCAATCCCTGACGCAGCAGGTGCTGACGGAACGTAGCGATCGCCTAGAGATCTGGCGCGAAAAGCTGCTCGATGCGCTAGGCTCCAACGGGCAAGTGCTAATCGACGTGATTCCCCAGATGGAGCTAATCCTGGGTTCCCAGCCGCCCGTACCCGAACTGGGCGCAACGGAAGCACAGAACCGCTTTCTCCAGGTGTTTCAATCGCTGGTAGGGGTCTTTGCCCAGCCGACTCATCCGCTGGTGCTGTTTCTGGACGATTTGCAGTGGGCCGATTCGGCCTCGCTGAAGCTGATCCAGGCGCTGATGTCTAACCCGGATAGCCGCCATCTGCTGATGATTGGCGCATACCGGGATAATGAAGTCAGCCCGGTTCACCCGCTGATGAAAACCGTGGAGGAAATTCAGCAGGCGGGCGGCGTGGTGACCCCAATCGTGCTGAAGCCGCTACCGCTGGAGTCTGTGCAACGGCTGGTGCAAGACGCGCTCACGGGCAAGCAGGCCTCTCGGAGCCGGAGAGATGAAGAACAGTCCTCAGAATACTTGCACCCGCTGGCAGAACTGCTGTTTGCCAAAACTCAGGGCAATCCCTTCTTTTTGACGCAACTGCTGAAGACGCTGTATCAGGAGAAACTGCTCACCTTTGACTTTGCCACAGGAGGCTGGCGGTGGGATGTGCAGGCGATTCAAGAGACGGGCATTGCCGACCTGTCGGTGGTGGATCTGGTGGCGGGTAATTTGGTGAAGCTGCCGCCAGAGACGCAGACCGTGCTGAAGCTGGCGGCCTGTGTGGGCGATCGCTTCACGCTGCCAACGCTGGTGGCGATCAGCGGACTCAGCCTGTCGGCCCTGGCGCGGGCCTTGCAACCTGCGCTGGAGGAGCGGTTTATCTTGCCCCTCAGCCAGGATTACAAAATTCCCCTGCTGTTTTCTGAAGAGGAGTTGGATCAATTCCTGGCTGACACTGCCCAAACGGGAGGCCAGCAGCCCTTTACCTACCGCTTTTTGCATGACCGGGTGCAGCAGGCGGCCTATTCGCTGATCGCAGAGGGCGATCGCCCGGCCACGCACCTGCAAATCGGTCGGCTGCTGCTGCAAACGATTCCCGCTGCGGATCGCGCCACGGGCCAGTTTGAAGGGCTATTTGAAATCGTCAACGCGCTGAACTACGGGACTGACCTGATCGACGAGCCGCAAGAGCGGATAGAACTGGTGCGGCTGAACTTGGCGGCGGGGCGGCGGGCCAAGGCAGCGGCGGCTTATGAAACAGCGGACAGCTTTTTGCGACAGGGGCGATCGCTCCTCCCCGAAAACGCCTGGGCCGCGCACTATGACCTGACGCTGGCACTCCATGCCGAAGCGGCCCAGGCGGCTTACCTAGTGACGCGGTATGACGAAGCCGAGGCGATCGCCAATACCCTAGAGCAACAGGCCGCCAGTGTTCTCGATGCGGTGCAGTCCTACGAGCTAAAGATCCAGATTTACATTGCCCAACTTCAAATGTGGCGATCGCTCACGGCTGCCTTCGACGGGCTGATGCTGCTGGGCTTTACCATCGCTAGCCCGCTGAACCACGATCATTTCCAAATTTCCCTGCCTGCGCTGGATGCGCTGGATGCCGTACCCGAACTGACCGATCCCGAAAAGCTGGCAGCCCTGCGGATCTTGAACGCGGTGACGGGCACAGCGTATCAAACTCAGCCAGAGGTGTTTCGCTGGGTTGCTACTACGCAGCTTGAACTCTGTGTCCGCCATGGCCACTCGCCCCTGGCCGCCCCCAGCTACGCCACCTACGCCTGGTATTGCAGCACGATTCCTGCCGCAGACCGGGCCTACGAGGCGGGGCAAATTGCCATGAAGCTGCTGGAGCGCTATCAGTGTCGCGAGTGGCAGTGCAGCATTGTGCAACTGTTTGAGTGCTTCGTGCGGCACCACAAGGAACACATCCGCAATACCTTTGTGCCGCTGGTAGACGGCATCCACGTCGGGCTGGAAACGGGCGACCTGGGCTATGTCAGCTATTCGGTCATGAACTATTGCGATCACCGATTTTTTAGCGGCGAGGCGCTGGAAAGTCACTACGAAAACCAGGTGCAGTATGGAGCGCTGCTGCTTCAGCTCAAGCAGAATTTTCAGCTTTCTGCGGCTCGCATGTGGCAACAGGTAACGCTCAACCTGCTGGGGCAATCGGACAATCCCACGCTGCTGGTGGGTGAGGCGTTTGATGAAAGTGAGATGCTGCCCCGCTGGGAAGAGTCGCAAAATTTCCAGGCGCTCTTTGTGTTTCACCTGGCCAAGCTGATGCTGCACTACTGGTTTGGCGAATATGAGGCGGCGATCGCCTTTGCCAAGCGCGGGGAACCATACGCGGGCTGCGGCGCGGGGCTGATGGCCACGCCTGTCTACTGGTTCTACTACGGGCTGGCGCTGCTGGCTGCCTATCCCCACGGCACGCCCGCCCAACAAGCGGAGTGGATGCCGCAGTTGCTCGCCTGTCAGACGACCGTGCAGCAGTGGGCTGCGTCTGCGCCGATGAACCACCAGCACAAGGCCGACCTGCTGGCAGCGGAGTTGGCCCAGATTCGGGGCGATCGCCAGACGGCGATGGATGGCTACGATCGCGCCATTGCCCGCGCCACCGAAGAGGGCTTTATTCACGAAGCGGCCGTGGCCTGCGAACGGGCTGCCCAGTTTTACGCGGCGTTGGGCAAGCCCCGCATTTCCCAGAATTATCTCATCGATGCCTACTACGGCTATATCCAGTGGGGGGCGATCGCCAAAGTTCATGCGCTCACTGCCGAGCATCCTCTGCTGCTCCAGCAGGACGAAGCCAGCAGCGCTCCAGCCGTCGATGCCACCATCACCGCTACTGCGACCACCACCCGCTCCACCCGCAGCACCAGCAGCCAGCGCGATTCCCTCGATTTGTCTACGGTGATGAAAGCCGCCGAGGCGATCGCCAGCGAACTGCATCTCGACGCGCTGCTTAGCCGCATTCTCTCGATCATCCTGGAAAATGCAGGCGCACAAAAGGGATGCCTGATTTTGGAAAAGGCGGGTCAGTTGCGAATCGAGGCGATCGACACAAACCCAGACCAGATGGCTGTGGTGCTGCAATCGACCCCGCTGGAGGGCAGCCGCGATGTGCCTGTGTCGATGATCCACTTGGTATGGCGAACGCAGCAGCCGCTGGTGCTGTCAGATGCAGCCAACGATGCGCGGTTTGAGGGCGATCGCTATCTCCAGCAGCACCAGCCCAAGTCCGTCCTGTGTGCCCCAATTCTCTATCAGGGCAAGCGGACGGGTGTGGTGTATCTGGAAAACCCGCTGACGGCCAATGCCTTTCCACCGTCGCGGCTGGAACTGCTGAAACTGCTGACGACCCAAGCGGCGATCGCTCTGGAAAATGCCCAGCTCTATGCCCGCGAACAGGACAAATCCCAGTGCCTCCAAGACTCGCTGCAAAAGCTCCAGCAAACCCAGGCGCAG
Source organism: Thermoleptolyngbya sp. M55_K2018_002 (assembly GCF_015295965.1). NCBI lineage: Bacteria > Bacillati > Cyanobacteriota > Cyanophyceae > Oculatellales > Oculatellaceae > Thermoleptolyngbya > Thermoleptolyngbya sp. M55_K2018_002. Next base: position 13,631 of record NZ_DVEA01000169.1, on the reverse strand, counting down.
CTTGTGCAAACTGAAAAAATCTCTCAACTGGGGCAACTGGTGGCCGGGGTCGCCCACGAGGTCAACAATCCCGTCAGCTTCATCGCAGGCAACCTGGCCCACGCCAGCCGCTATATCGAAGATTTGGTGGAACATCTAGCCCTGTATCAGCGGCACTACGCCCCACCTATCGCGGCGATTCAAGACCACGCCGAGGAGATTGACCTGGAATTTTTGCTCGATGATCTGCCCAAAATGGTGAACTCCATGAAGCTGGGCACGGATCGCATTCGGGATATCATGCAATCGCTGCGAACCTACTCCCGCGCCGACGGCAGCGAAAAGCGCCCCGCCGATTTGCACGCAGGTCTAGACACCACGCTGCTCATCCTGTCCCATCGGCTTAAGGCAAAGCCAGATCGCCCCGCCATCCGCATCATCAAGAACTACGGCACGCTGCCGCCCGTCGAGTGCTACAGCGGGCAAATCAACCAGGTGTTTATGAACCTGATTGCCAACGCTATCGACGCGATGGAAGAGGGCAACGCCGGGAAATCTCTCTCGGAGCTAGAGCAGCACCCCAATACGATTACAATTTCCACAACCGCCACCGACCATGCCGTCACAATCCGCATCGCCGACAATGGGCCGGGCATGAGCGAAGCCGTCCGGCAAAAGCTGTTTGATGCCTTTTTCACCACCAAGCCAGAGGGCAAGGGAACTGGGCTGGGGCTATCCATCAGCTACCAGATCGTGGCAGAAAATCATGGCGGAACCCTGGAATGCTACAGTTCGCCAGGGCAGGGCGCAGAGTTTGTGGTGCAAATTCCGGTTCAGTCTGGGGTGTCTGCCCAAGTGCTGGTTAGATCCTAGATCTGGCTTCCGAGAGGAGGGGCTGAAAGGGCGGCTATCGTAGAAAATCCCCTACTGCTGTTGCAGTTGCAAGCCTGCAATTTCTTAAGCATCTATCAAGTCTTGTACAAGCCCTACACAGGCCCCGTACAAGACCCACAAGGGCGTGTTTTAAAACCCTTCGATCCCCCCTAGCTACCCTTAAAAAAGAGGGAACCGAGCCGAACCACTCCGGAAGTACCCTTATTTCTAGCGAAGCGGCGTGTAAGTGCGGGGATTTAAGGGGGATCGACTCAAGGCAATCAACGACCTAGAAAGTTTTAAAGCACTGCCTAGGCGACGGCCAATTCTGGCATCAGCGTCAGCACATCCACCCCTGTTGCCGTCACCGCAACCGTGTGTTCAAACTGGGCAGAAAGCTGCCGATCTTTCGTCACCGCAGTCCATTTATCCGATAAAACTTCCACTTCCCAAGTGCCGACATTGATCATCGGCTCAATCGTGAAGACCATGCCAGGGCGTAGCTTTTTGCCCTTGCCGCGCTTGCCATAGTGGGGAATTTGGGGAGCCGTGTGGAAGATGCGCCCAACGCCGTGCCCCACAAAATCTTGCACCACCGAGAAGCCTTGGGACTCGGCATATTCCTGAATCGCTGCACCAATGTCGCCGATGCGGGCCCCTGGCTTTACCTCGCGAATGCCGCGCCACATGCACTCTTCCGTCACTTCAACTAGCTTGCGGGCAATGGGCGACGGCTCTCCCACAAAGAACATGCGCGAGGTGTCGCCGTGGTATCCATCCAGAATCGGCGTTACGTCGATATTGATAATGTCGCCGTCGCGCAGGATTTGTTTGGCATTGGGGATGCCGTGGCACACCACTTCATTGACGCTGGTGCAGATCGATTTGGGAAAGTCGTGGTAGCCCAAGGGGGCGCTTTTAGCTCCGTGCTTTTGGGTCCATTCCTCTGCGGCATCGTTTAGCTCCAGCGTGCTGACCCCTGGCTTCACCATCGGCTCTAGGTAGGCAAGAAGCTGGGCAGCAAGCTGTCCGGCCTGGCGCATCTTCTCGATTTCGCGCTGTGACATGAGGGTGATGGTTTCGTTGGACATTTTGGAGGGAGCTAGACGCTAAACGTTGGAGGTTCGAGGCTGCTGTTAAAGCGAGCTGTTAAAGCTGCTGCGTAGAATCACTAGGACTGCTGCTGGAGAGGCGAGTCTACAAAGCTGACGTTTCTACTCTAATCTCTACTTTAAGCGGCGGAGGGAGTCTGGATCGAGGGTGGCGTTCCACGAGGTTCGGACGGCGTTGATCAGCAAAATCCGGGTGCAGCGGGAGAGATCTGCGAGTTGCACGATGCGCTCTTTTATTTTGCCCTGTTCCAGCAAAAAGGAGCGATAGATACCGGGCAGCAAGCCGCAGTGGACGGGTGGAGTCACCCATTCGCCATCCAGTTCTAGCACCAGGTTGGCAATACAGGTTTCGGTGAGTTCGCCGCGCTCGTTCCACAGCAGGGTGTCGTTGGCTTCGGGGTGTGCCTGTCGTGCCTGCGTGTAGACGGGGCGATGGGTGGTTTTGTGATACAGAAATGGATCGCCGGAGTCGATGGGCGTTTGGGCGATCGCCACTCGATAGACACTGGGCAGGGGGGCGATCGCCTGGGCTTCGACCGTGGGCGGCTGGGCTGGCGGCACGACTAGCCGCAGCTTGTGGGGCTGGGGGGGGAGGGTGGCGAGGCGCTGCTGAATGGCGTTTTCAACCGCGTCCCAGGCTACCGTAAAGCCGAAATAGTCTGCGGAGGCGCGGAGTCGGGCCAGGTGGCGATCGCCCCAGGCAATTCCTGCCTCTGGAGTCCACAGCATCGACTCTAGCAGAGAAAAGTCAGGACGCACCTGGGTCAACACCTGCGCCTTGGTGCGGCATTCCTGAAACTCGGAGTCGGCCGTGGAATCCCAAACGATACCGCCGCCGACCCCATATTCCGCCTGCCCTGTGGAGCGATGCACCAGCACCGTGCGAATTGCCACGTTAAATTGCGCCTGAACATGCGCCTGAACATGCGCCTGAACAGATGCCTGCGGGTCGGGGCAAATGTACCCAATCGTGCCCGTGTAGACCCGTCGGGGGGCCGTTTCTAGCTCGGCAATGAGAGACATGGTGCGGGCTTTGGGCGCTCCGGTAATAGAAGCAGGCGGAAACAGGGCTTGAAAAATGGCTGGCAGGCTGGCTGAGGTTTCTGCCTGAACGGTGCTGGTCATCTGCCAGACGGTGGGATAGCGCTCCAGGGCAAACAGGCGCGACACCTGAACGCTGCCCAACCGCGCTACCCGCGCTAGGTCGTTTCGCACCATGTCCACGATCATCACGTTCTCGGCACGGTTCTTGTCCGAGTGGTACAGATCCTCAGCCTGCTGGCGATCGCCCGCTGCCCACAATCCCCGCGCCGTTGTTCCCTTCATCGGCTTGGATGTCAGCGTGTTGCCCTTCCGCGAAAAAAATAGCTCCGGCGACGCGCTGCACACAGCCCACTCCGGCAGATGGATAAACGCGCCATAGCCCAGCGGCTGTGCCCGAATCATCTGACACCAGAGGGCCCACGGATCACGCACATTCTCTGCTTGCAGCCGAAAGGTATAGTTGACCTGATACGTGTCGCCTGCGTGGATGTGGTGCTTGATGCGGGCGATCGCCGCCTGAAACTCGCTGACCGACAGGTTGGGCCGCCAGTCCAGCGGGGGCAGGCTTGCCGCTGCCGTTAGCCGGGTCAGGTCTTGCTGCGACAGGATTTGCGGCGCTGGATATAGCCCAAATGCCAGCAGCGGGAAACGGTCAGGTGCGGATGGGGCTGCGTCTCGCACTGTCAGGGCGGGATCAAACGCGGGCGCAGCTTCATAGCTCACACACCCCACCGCCCACAGGCGCTCCTGCTCCACCCGCGCTTCGATCTCCGCCAGCCCAGGCAGCACGTCTGCTGGGTCATACACCTCATAGGTCGCCACCGGATTCTGGAACCCCAGCCAGCGATCGCGCTCCGCCTCTCGCACCAGCGCTCCCCATTCCCCTATGCCCTGCCATTCCAGGTCTTCCAACTTGCTCAATCGCCTGCCCCAATGCTCGTTTCCTCACGCTAGCACGGCTTTCCAGGCTGGGGCAGATGGGGGAAGCTGTGACGTTTCTAGAGCCTGGGAAATAAGCACGGCTTTCCAGGCTGGGGCAGATGGCTGCACAGCGGTCTGCAACTAATCTGACTAATCTGGAATTAATCTGCATAGCACTTACGCAGTTGGACGATTTCTCGTGGGCTGCGCCCGCCAGAAATCGCCCAAAACCCAGAAGACTCAATCGCAGGTGCGGAAGTCCTGCTGCAATTAAACCGCGAGAGACTCTGTGCGGCCCGCCTCCGCAAAATCTGTGCCATTGGATGTTGCATGATGGGGTGCTGCGAAATCCGGTGCTGCCATTCCATCGGTTTTTGCACCACTTTTCAATTTTTTGGGCATCTTAGAAGAAGGATAGATATGATCTGAGTCTAAAGGCGGGATGGATTAGCGCTTTGGAGACTGGGTCGAACCTCGAAGTCTTAAATTTCTGAGGCTTTGGGGTTTGATGAGAGGTTGGAGTTTATGCTGAGCTTGGCAACTTCCCTTGAGTAGTCTCTTAGGTGCGGTTGAAAGCTGAACATCTTTTTCGGGAAACTGCTTGGGGTATCTGACAACGATGACAAACTACTGGGCGATCGCCATCGGCATTAATCAGTATCCGCAGTTGCAGCCCCTCGTCTATGCCGAGCGGGATGCCCAGTCCTTGATTCAAAGTTTGATTAACGACGCAGGGTTTCTGCCCGACTCTTGTGTGCGGTTGACCGATAACTCGCCCCCGGCAGCTTGGGGAGCCACCACCCCCGACCGCGCTGGCATCCAAACGGCGATCGCCCAGGTGTGTCAGCGGCTCAAGCCCAACGATTGCCTCTGGCTATTTTTCAGCGGCTACGGGATGCACTATCAAGGCAAAGACTATTTAATGCCTCAAGATAGCGACCCTACCCAGCCGGCCCAGACGGGGCTTTCGGTCGAATTTCTCTATTCCTTGTTGCAGGCAGCGCCGACGAAAAACCTGCTCGTGCTGCTGGACATGAACCGGAGCCAGGGCGTGCTGTCGGGGGTCAGCGCAGGCACCCACACCGCAGCCCTGGCCGAACAGTATGGCATTCCCACGCTGCTGTCATGCCGTCAAAACCAGCTTTCCCACGAAACCATTGCCTTGCGCCACGGATTGTTTACGGCTGCGGTGCTGGAGGGGCTAAAGCGTCCGGGCTGCGTCACGCTGGAGCATCTGGTGCAGTTTTTGCAAACGCGCCTGCCAGAGCTAAGCGACCACCACTGGCGACCCCGCCAAGAGCCTTTGGCCATCATTCCAGATAGCCTGCGCTATCAGCTAATCGTGCCCGGAAAGGAAACTATGTCGCCCTCTCTGCCATCTTTTGCGCCTGTGGACGCTCCGGATCGGTTGCAGCCCGTTCCTCATCGGGATGAACCGCCTCGTCGGGCAGGCTCGGAGTGGCAGCCTTCCCAAAGTCCTGAATCCCACCCCGACTGGCGGCACTCCAGCCCGCAAAATCCCAGCTTGCAAACCCCTGCAATTCGGCAGGAACGCCCCGTCGAGCGAGTTACGCCACCTCCGCCTCTGGTTCCGGTTGTGTCGGAGGCGGAACCCCGTCGTGAGCCAGCAGACACGCCGCTCCCGCCGTCCTCATCACTCCCTGCGCCGCCCCCGCCCCCACCCCACCGTACGCCCGTGGCGATCGCCTCTGATGCTTCTGAAGAGCGCTCCTGGTGGCAACTGGTGCGCTGGGGGGGCGGGCTTTTGTCGCTGTTGATGGCGGCAGTGATTGTGCGAAATGTGGGCACCGTCTTGCGATCGCCCTCCGACGGTCAGACCATTGCCGTGCAGCCTAGTCCGGGTGTGGTTGCCTCGCCTGCTGGACCCTCGCTGCCAAACCCCGCCGCCAACTCGATTACTTCCACCGCCCCGTCGCCTGCACCGCAGCCCACTCCGGTTCCGGTGGCAAACCCAGCGGCCAATTCGCTGAACCTCCCTGCCCAATCTCCTGCATCGTCTGTGCCGGATACCCGCCCTGTGAGCGAGCCTGCGCCGCTCCTGTCAGATCGTGACATCATGAATGCGGCGATGGCAAACCTGACCAAGGTGAGGGCCGAATCGTCGAGCAATCAGGTATCGGAAATTTCAGAGTCGATTCGACTGCTGCGGCAAATCCGCCCCGATCAGCCGCTGTATAAAGACGCGCAGCAGGCGATTGATCGCTGGAGCCAGGTGATTTTGGATATGGCATCGGGTCGAGCCATGCAGCGCAACGGAGGCGACCTGTGGCTGGCGGCCAACAACTATCGGGCGGCGATCGCCGCTGCCCAACTCGTGCCCAGCGATCGCGCCAATACCTATCAAGCGGCTCAGCAGGCGATCGCCGGATGGAGTCAGCAAATTTTGAACTTGGCGAATATCCACGCCCAGTCAGGCGCTCTGGCCCAGGCGGTGCAGGTGGCTCAGCTGGTGCCGCCCGGTACGGCTGCCTACGATGCGGCTCAAGGGGCGATCGCCACCTGGCAAAATCAGCTAGCTCCCGGCATTGGTGCTGTGCCACAAGACCAACCGCTGGCATTCTAACGTTGCAACCTAACGATGCAACGGCTTACGCCGAGGCTGAGAGATTTTTAACCTGTTTTGGGAATACTGACAGTACTCAAGCCCCAAAGCACGGATTTCTCATTCTCTTTTTCATTACAGTTCTACGTGATTTGGGTTTGATTGCGCCGATTGCCCCTCAGAGCAGAATTCTCGCTTCTGCTAGGGACAAGGGCGATCGCTCGTTACCAGTTCTCGTTATTGCCATGCAGAGTCTTTGCAAGCCCCCTGCAAGCCTCTCGCAAGCTTCTTGCAAACCTCTTTCAGGCTCCTTTCAAACCTTCTACAAGCCCTTTTTACAAGCCCTTCAAAGACCTTTTTCAGACCTTCCGCAATTCCGCCATAATTCCTCCGTAATTTCTCGGTTTGGCTTCACCTGAATTAGTGCCACTTTTATCTTGGAATTATATGGATAGGACTTACGCACTTGCGATTAAATTTTCTGGGTTTTGGACGATTTCTCGCGAGCTGCGCCCGCGAGAAATCGTCCAACTGCGTAAGTCCTAATGAAAATCTCCTGAAATTCCCCCCTTGGCGCAGCCATCTTCAACCAGTAACCGCCTGAAAATCCTCCTGCTGACCAGCCTGAGATTTTGCCAAAGACATCCGCGCCGTCCTGTCTCCAGTTTCGCGTTCTGGCAGTTTGCAAAAGAGATGCACCACTCATGGCAAATCATGAACATCTAGCTCTGCTGAAACAGGGCTCAAACGCCTGGAACCAATGGCGCGAAACCCATGCTGAAATTCATCCGAACCTCAGCCACGCTGCACTCAACCAGGCCAACTTGCGCGAAGTGACCCTCAACCAGGCTGATTTGCGAGAAGGCATCTTGAGTCGAGCCGATTTCTGCATGGCGAGTTTGCAGCAGGCCGATCTGAGTCGGGCAGACCTACGCGAGGCAATTCTCTACACAACCGATCTGCGCGAAGCCAACCTGAGCGAAGCCAACTTAATTGGTGCCGACCTGCGAGAAGCGAACCTGAGTAGCGCCAACCTCTCGCTGGCCAGCCTTTGCACCGCAACTCTGTGTACCGCAGACCTGCGACGGGCAAATCTGCGCGAAGCCCTTCTACAGGGTGCAAATCTAAGCCATGCTTCGCTGAATCAGGCAGATTTATGCCTGTCTAACTTGCGCGAAGCCGACCTGAGCCGGGCTGATTTGCGGGGCGCACGGCTGTATACCGCTAATCTCTCCCACAGCAATCTCTACGGGGCGAACCTAAGTCAGGCCGATCTGCGCGAGTCTACGCTGAGTCAAGCCAATCTGCGGGAAGCAGATTTGCGACAGGCAAACCTCGGCATGTCGATCATTTGTCTGGCAAACCTGGTTGGCGCAACCCTGTATCAGGCTAATTTGACGCGGGCAAACCTCAGCATGTCGAACCTATGTATGGCGAACCTGAGCCATGCAAGCCTGGGCGACTCCATTCTGATTGGCACGAATCTAATTGGCGCAAATCTCTACACCGCAGACCTGAGGGCGAGCGTCATGACGGAAGCTGACCTGCGCGAAGCCGCGCTTAATGAAGCAGATTTGTCTAACACGAGTCTTTTTCGGGCCGACTTGAGCATGGCGAATCTAAGCCATGCCAATCTGCGGGGGGCAGATCTGCGGCAGGCAAACTTACGACATTCAAACCTTTGGGAAGCCCAGCTTGATGGGGCGAACCTGAGTGGGGCGACGATGCCCGACGGACAAATTCATCCATAGTGGCGTTTAGGAGGTGCAGCTTCAGGCGATTTCGCTGGAAACAAGAGGCGGCTTCCCTATACTGAAAGTCGTCTGAGTGGTGAAATGGAAGGGAGAGACTGGTTTACAGAGGTGTGCCGCCTGACCAGAGACTGCCGAACCATCCAGATATTTCGTGGGCGATCGCCCCAACCGGCTAGGTTTCTGATATTTGTATAAAACTTGCACAAATAAATCATGCTTTGGCGGTATGCTTTGGGCGACGCAGTGACTTCAGTATGAACCTGACGTAAACCCTGATTGCATGAACAGTGTACGAACGATGAAACCTCTAAAACTCTGCACGAGTCTTGCGTGGCTTTGGGGACATTACTATTTAAGACCCTATCCAAACTTTAGTTAGCCACTGACTCAAGCTGTTAATAGCAGCGTGCTTTTTGTCACACTTTGTAAAAAACTTAATATTCGGTTGTTTACTGAAGCATATTTTATACATGTCTTAGTGAAACTACTGGTATTTTCAACTAGCTCAAACCATCGTTAGTTAAATGCCCTGATTGAGAAGCCCCTTGTCATAAGCCACTATTGAGTCACGACTGAATCACGGCCGCATCTACCAGGAAACTATGGATATCATTACACTTACCGCTGTTCTGCTGACTTCCCTCACTTCATTTTTTGCTAGCGAAAACGTGTCCTATCTGCAAGATTTGCAGGTTAAAAACCCGCCCTGTGAAGCCATCTACGCAGAGTGTCGATAAACACATCGTGTATCAATTGACTCTCTGGTTTATGCCTGTGTTCCTCTGTTGTTTCGTCGGTAATGTTTTATCACTTAGGGCTTTTGCGTGAGTGGAACTGTAATGACCTGAATGAAAAGGGCGACTCTCTCGATTGGAGGTCGCCCTTTTTGCTGGATATTCAAGCCGGATTGAACGCCTTAGAGAGCAGGGGCGATCGCCTGCCAAGCCCCAAAGCGATCGCCGTAGTATTGCAAAATTCGCTCGACCTGCTGCTGTGCGGCGGCGGTCGCCTCCTCGTCATCAATTTCTAAACCACCCACCTGGCTTTGCCGATAGTCAAACTCAGTGGATGTTTGGGGCAGTAGGCCAACTGACACGCCAGGAACTTGGCGCAGGTGAGCAGCCACCTCTCGGTAAACCGCAAGCGGGAGTTGAGGCAAGCAGATTTGCCGCTTCATAGCGCTACTTCGTTTACAGCATCAACAACGTCATTCACTGAGTCAGCATCTCCTGAGTCATTCCCTAAGTCAGCATTCCCTGAGTCGAGATTGACCGATTCAGCCCCTATTGCCGTAGCCACATCATCCCCTGCTTCAGTCATCACTGCCGCAGATTCAGATACTTCAGATTGGAGTGCTGTATCAGGCGGGGGACTAGACGCTTTGGGAATTGCCCCGTTCGTGGGCAGCACGCAGCAGTTCACCTCATCCAGACAAACCTTTCCCCACTGCAACGCCCAACGCACCAGTGCTACGCGGTTGCCCGTTGCGGTTTTGGTCAGAATATTGCTGATGTGGTTATCGACTGTGCGCTTGCTAATCTCTAGCTTCTCGGCAATCTCCTGGTTGGTTAAGCCTGCTGCCACTAGTTCAACAATTTGCAGTTCCCGATCGGAAAGAGAACTAGAGTTTTGAGACTCGTCAACCCCCATAGTCTGCACTGTCACGTATATGTACCTACTCGATACTTCAATTTTAGGCGGATGTTTTGCAAAACTGTTGTTAAATCTATCTGTGAATCAAGTTCTGATGGCCTAATGGGTCAGATTAGGCAAGAGGGCTGGGCTATTCTGAAGGAAGTGAAACTTGACCGATGCTGAGATTGCGCCATAGAACAGGTTGGCAAGAGCGGGCTGGACGGAGGGGGCGATCGCTCGTCGCACTGCTGCTGGGCTGCCTAGTTGGCCTGCTGCTGATGGGTGCGGCGGCGGGGAATGCGGCCGAGCTTGCGCCCCAAGCAGGAACGCCTGCGCCCATTGACCAACCCCTGCCGCCGACCAGCCTGAGCGCAGAAGATATTTCTACTGAGAAGGTTCACCAGTTTGTGCAAGCCTACCTCAAGGTGCTGAAACTCGTGGAAAGCCGCGAGGGCGAGCTACAGGCTGCGGAAACTCAGCTAGAATCCCAACGGGTGCAGCAAGAGGTGGAATTGGAGGCGCTGCGCCTGATCGAGGCGGCAGGGCTGACCCAGCGAGAATATTTGCAATTGTTGGGGCTGGCAAATACCGACTTGGAGTTTCGGGAACGGATGGTTGCTCAATTACAGGAAATGATGGATTAGCAAGATGACACAGCCGCGTGTGCTTTGTTTGGGTGAGGTGTTGCTGGATTATCTAGCCGATCAGCCAGGGAAACCGATGGAGCAGGTGATGTCTTGGACTGCGTATCCGGGCGGTGCGCCAGCAAATGTAGCCTGCGCTCTGGCAAAGCTGGGTACGCCGTCTGGCTTTGTGGGCTGTGTGGGCAGCGATGAGGCGGGTGACGCGCTGGTGAAGCTGCTGCTGGAGTCGGGGGTAGACGGAACGGGCATTCAGCGGCACGACACTGCGCCGACGCGGGGGGTGTATGTGGTGCGCGATGAGGCGGGCGATCGCCATTTTGCCGGGTTTGGGGGGCGGCCTTCCGATGCCTTTGCCGACACGCGCCTGCAAGCCGATGCGTTGCCCGAAGACCTGTTCGCCAATGCCGATTTTTTGGTGCTGGGCACGCTGGAGCTAGCTTACCCAGAGTCGGCTGGGGCGATCGCTCGCGCTTTGGAATTGGCAGAGCAATACTTTGTCAAAATTTTGGTGGATGTCAACTGGCGACCCGTGTTTTGGGCTGATCCCGAAGCGGCTCGGCAGCCGATTCATGCTTTGATCAAGCGGGTCGATTTTCTGAAGCTCTCCGCCGAAGAGGCCGACTGGCTGTTTGAAACCCGCGACTCCGCCATCATTGCCCATCGCCTGGATAATTTGGAAGGGGTGCTGATTACCGATGGCGACAAGGGCTGTGCCTATTGCCTCAGCGGTAACGACGGGCGCGTTCCGGCCTTCCCGGTCGAAGTGGAAGACACGACGGGCGCAGGCGATGCCTTCGTCGCTGGATTTTTGCACCAAATTTGTCAGCAGGGAATCGCTGCCCTGGCCAATCCTGAGTTGGCCCTGCAAATCGTGACCTATGCCTCGGCAGTGGGGGGCCTAACGACCACGCGCCCAGGAGCGATCGCCGCCCAGCCCAGTCCCGCAGAAGTGGGGGCGTTCTTGTATATGCAGCAGCAGAGCTAGAGGGGTGACTCCGCTACCGAATCCCGGCTACGCGGCTATACCAGCGCAGCAGGATGCGGGCGAGGCGATCGCTGTCGTGGCGTACCAGGCCCGTCTCGACTTCTTCGTCGATGACGTTGGCGATGACTACGCGGCGACCCGTTTGCATCACGCCTTCTCGGTCAAAGTAAACCGGATTTGAGCCTTCCTGGGCGTAGCGGATGAGCGAGTGGGCAGAGGGCATTTTCTTTTGCACCAGAACTGCGTCAAACAGGCGCTTGCCCTGGGTCACCTGGTCGATGGCGCGGATATGGTCGGACACCGCATAGCCATCGGTTTCGCCGGGCTGGGTCATGACGTTGCACACATAAATCCGGGGCACCTGGCGCTGGGCGATCGCCTCTACGATTTCTGGTACCAGCAGATTGGGAATAATGCTGGTGTACAAGCTGCCGGGGCCGATGATGATATAGTCCGCCTCCTCAATGGCGGCCAGGGCGCGGGGCAACGCGGGCGGATTTGCGGGCGTGCAGCCAATTCGCACAATTTTGCCCTGGGCTTCGGTAATGTTTGATTCGCCCTCGATGTGGCGGCCGTCTTCCAAATCGGCCCAGAGGCGCACGTCGCTCAGGGTTGCAGGCAACACCTGCCCCCGCACAGCAAGAACCTTGGAACTAGCGGCGATCGCCTGCTCCAAATCGCCCGCCACCTCGCTCATCGCTGTCAAAAATAAATTGCCAAAGCTATGACCTACCAGCCCATCGCCCGCCTGAAAGCGATATTTGAATAGCTCCGTCAGCAGCTTTTCCTCATCGGCCAGCGCCGCCAGACAGTTGCGGATGTCTCCCGGCGGCAACACGCCAATCTCCCGCCGCAGCCGCCCCGACGACCCGCCATCATCCGCCACCGTCACAATCGCCGTAATATTGGCGCTATAGTGCTTCAGCCCCCGCAGCAGCGTAGACAGCCCCGTGCCGCCGCCCAGCACTACAATTCGCGGCCCCCGATTCAGACGGCGATGGGCCATCAGCCGATCCACCAGTTCTTCTTCTTCTCCCGGCATCAGCACTTCAGTAATCGACCCCAAACTGCGCGTCTGCCCCCAAAACACCAGCAGCACACCCGCCAGCATCACGAGCGGCCCGCTGATATAGTTCGGCACAATTCGCGTGATGACTTCCAGCACATCCCCAATTAGCTGCCCCAAGCGAAAAATTGGCGTTTGACGCGACCAAATCGCAATCCCCAGCAGCAGCAGCAGACAGCCCCCAACGGTGATAAATAGCCACCGCTTGACCGATAGCCCCGGCGATAGCCATTTGAACCATTGATTCACCCGATGGGGCGTGCGATGGCGGCTTGCGGCTCTGGGTGCAGGCTTTTTGGGCAGGTTGGCCCGGCGGAGGCGCGGCTCAGGCTTGATGGCCTGGAGGGCGTGCTTTAGGAGTCCGTTTGACATGGTGACCTGGCTAAGGCAAAAGGGCAGCGACGCTGCGTATCAGCTTATACTCTGGAAATCGGATTGGGCTTTGCAAACCTTATCACGCTCTGATAATGCTCTAGCCGCGTGGCATTTCACAAGTGAAGTCGTAACCGGATGGCGCTGCAATGTCACCCATCTTAGTCACCCATCTTAGTTACCCATCAAACTAGTCATAAACTAGTCATAAATTAGGGCTATGGGATGCGCTCGTGTAAAGTCTTGATGAATTCGTGATGAAGTTTTGGAAGCTTCCCTGTGATTGCATGTTCCTGCTTACACGTTCCTACTTGCACGTTCCTGCTTACGCCACTGCTTATGCCACTGCTTACGCCACTGTTGTTTAGGTGTTTCGTGTTTAGGTTAGGTGTTTAGGTGTTTAGGGTCGAATTTGGTCTACTTCCGCTGCAAGACTGTTGTTTAGGTGTTTAGAGTTTAGGTGTTTAGGGTCGAATTTAGTCTATCCGCTGCAAGGATATTAGCCTATCTCGATTGAATCAACGGTTTATTTTTTGAGAGCGCCAGCTTTCGCGTACCTAGGGCGGATAGCCCCTTTCACTCTGCAACTACTGCGGGTTTGCGAGAGTGGTCTTATCATTTGGGTAGCCGGAGGGAGGCCAGTTGGTAGGATTCTAGTCGGCGGGATACTAGTCGGCGGGATA
>NZ_DVEA01000077.1:0-18523 GCF_015295965.1 Thermoleptolyngbya sp. M55_K2018_002 | reverse complement strand
CAGCGCGGCCCAACGATTCACGCTCTCAGCAGTCTCGCCATGATGTGTGCATGTGTATACGTGTAACGTATGTGTAATGTCCCGTGTACGTCGCGCACGAGACATTACATCGAGCGATTGCATATTTTCAGCCTGTGTTTCGCATTCCGGCGGCGATGCCGTTGATGGTGAGCAGTGCGCCGCGCAGCAGTTCGCCTCGGCTATAGCGCGAACGGATTACGCCGGAGGCGGCGCTGGTCTTGTGCTGGCGCAAGCGCTTCAGCAGGGAGACTTGCAGGAAGCCGAGGGGAACGATTGTGCTGTTGCGGAGTTGCACCGAGCGCTGGAGGTCGGGGTCACCATCGAGCAGGCGCTCATGACCGGCGATCGCCAGCACCAGCCCCTTGGTCAGGTGATACTCGTTGCGGATCTGCTCAAACAGCCGCTCAAAGCGCTCCCGGTCTTCGGGCTGCGACAACTGCTGGACGTAGTGGCTGGCGATTTGCAAGTCCACCTTTGAAAGGGTCATTTCGCATTTGGAAATCACCATCTTAAAGAAGGGCCACTTGTAGTAGAAATAGCGCAACAGCTTCAGATTTTCCTCTGGCTCCTCTTGCAAGAATTCGTTAATCGCCGTGCCCACACCATACCAGGAGGGCAGCAAGAAGCGCGTCTGCGTCCAGCTAAACACCCAGGGAATGGCCCGCAGGCTGCCCAGGTCTTTTTTGCCGCCGCGTCGAGCAGGCCGGGAGCTAATTTGAAGCTGGCTGATTTCCTCAATCGGCGTGACTTGGTGGAAGAAATCGACAAAATCCGGCTGTTCGTAGATCAAGGAGCGGTAGTGGGAGCGCGATCGCGTCGCCAGTTCCTCCATAATTTCGTGCCACGGCTGGATATCGTCGAATCCGTTTCGCAGCAGGCTCGCCTGCACCACCGCCGCCGTGATGGTTTCTAGGTTATACAGCGCCAGTTCCGGCAGGTTATATTTCGAGGCCAGCACCTCGCCTTGTTCTGTAATTTTGATGCGACCGTCGATGCTGCGACCTGGCTGAGCCAGAATCGCTTCATAGGCCGGCCCGCCGCCGCGACCCACAGAACCGCCGCGCCCGTGGAAGATTCGGAGGGAGATGCCGTAGGTTTCGGCCATCGCCTGCAACGACTGTTGGGCCTTGTGGATTTCCCAATTGCTGCTGAGGAAGCCGGAGTCTTTATTACTGTCGGAATAGCCCAGCATGATTTCCTGGAGCGAGGCCCGCTGCGGCAGCGTACTCCTAGAGCCTGCAATATCCACCTTTTGCCCCGTCTCTTCTTGCTGGCGCTCGGCATAGCCGCCCGACAGATATGCCCGATAGAGCGGCAGCTCAAATAGCTCTCTCATGACCGACGGGGCGCGGAGCAGGTCTTCTACCGTTTCAAACAGCGGCACCACGTTGATTGCGCCGCCGCCCGTGGCGGGGTCGTAGATGCCTGCCTCCTTGGCCAGCAGCAGCACCTCCAGCAGGTCGCTAGCGTGGTGGCTCATGCTGATGACGTAAGTCTGGCAAATGGCAGGGCCAAACTCCTGATGCAGCTTGCGAACCATGCGGAAGGTTTGGATGGTTTCGCAGGTTTTTTCAGAGAAAGGCAGTTCCGACGGGATTAGCGGGCGACGGGTTTTTAGCTCGGTGGCCAGCCAGTGCGATCGCTCTTCCTCCGTCATCTCGTGGTAAGACTTGGGCAGAATTTGCAGGTATTCCGCGATTTCGGCGATCGCATCCGAGTGGCGGCTACTTTCCTGGCGGATATCCAAGTGGGCCAAGTTAAAGCCGTAAATTTCCACCTGACAAATCAGATTCTCCAAATCTCGGCAGGTCAGGCCCGTTTCCTCCAGATTTCTGCGAATCAGTTGCAAATCTGCCAGAAACTCATCACCAGAGCGATAGAGCGTCGCCGGGTTATAGTCCGGAGACTCATCGTTGAAATAGTCGCCGTTGTAGAGCTTGCGGCTGCGCTCACAGGTATTTTCCAGCCGCTTCTGGATATAGCTCAGCTTCAGGCGATAGGGTTCCTGTCGATAGCGGATGGCAAGCTGTTCGTAGACTTCGGGCATCTGCGCTTGGTCTTGCTCCAGCGACTCTAGCAGGTCGGGCAAGACATCGCTCCAGTGCAGCGACAGGCTCAGCAGGTTGATCAGGTGCTTCACCGACTGAATGTATTTTGCTAGCACTAGGTTGCGCTGATAGCAAGCGGTTTTCCAGGTGATTTCCGGGGTAACGGACGGGTTGCCATCCCGGTCAGACCCGACCCAAGAGCCAAACTTGCAGAAGTTGTAGCGGGGCGGATGTAGCCCTGGAAAGGTCGCTTCCAGCGCCGAACGGAAGCGGTAGTAGAGGTGGGGGATCGCGTCAAACAGCACTTCCTGGAAGTAGTGCAGCGCATAGTCTACCTCATCCAGCACTGTCGGCTTGAACTGGTGTAGTTCGTCGGTGCGCCACCATAGGCGAATTTCTTCGGTCAGTTGTTCCCGCAGCGTTTCCGTTTCCCAGGATGAGGACAACCCCAGCATCTGCATACTGTCTTCGGCAGTGTCGAGCTGGCGCAGGATTTTGGCGATGCGGCGCTGTTTGTCGCGGATGGTGTGGCGGACAATTTCTGTCGGGTGAGCGGTGAAAACTAGGCGAATGTCGAGGTTGTCGATCAGATTTTGGATCTGGCGTGGCGGCACGTTGAGGTTGGCTAGCTTGGGAAACAGCCCCCGGAACGTACTCATTTCTCGGCGCAGGGCGGTTTCCTCTCGCAAGCTGCGCTCTAGCATGTCAGCACTGAGTCCGGCAGTTTGGGTCTCAGACTCGGACTGGCTCTCTTCGGAGGCGGTGGCAACATCGTAGGAGGCGCGATATTGCTGCTGCTGTCCGCGCTGTTCGTAGTGCTGTTCGACGATGTTGATCAACTGGAAATAAAGCGCAAAGGCGCGGGCAGCCCGAATAGCATCGTTGAGATCCAGCTTTTCGATCACCGCCAGGGCGATCGCCTCACCCTCTTCTGGCGCTTGCCCTTCTGGAGAGCAGACTAAGCGCAGTTGCTGCAACAGATCAACCAACTGCTGGCCACACTCTTGCTGAAGCACCGACTCCCATAGTTCTTCAACCAGCTTCAGCCGATGGCGAAGAAACAGATCTGTAGCTGAAGTGGCTGAAAGGGGCTGGTCGTCTCGATCTTCTGTGGCAGTGCCGGTGCTAAAGGCATCATCCGACGAGTGGAGGATGGAACTCATGGCGTGTCCTGGCTGGATTATTCGATAATTTTAGGAGGTTTTTAATGGTGCTAGGAAAAACACCATGAAAATCATCGCTTATTCTTACGCTGATCCGAGGTTCGAGACTGTACCCAATGCATCACTTAAGGCTTCCTTTAATGATTCCGCTGGTGGTTCTGCATGGTGGGCGATCGCAGATCGAGTCTACCAGGATTACTCAGGATTGGATGCTGCAACGGATCATCCTGCCTCGAATCCTGTGATAGATTGCAGGGAAAACAGCATTGCCCCCGGCGCTGCCCATCGACCGCAGTGGCAACAGCTTGTGCAGGATTGCCAGGAGAACCCGCCGGACGCAGTGCTGGTTCGTCAGCTATCGGATTTGGGCGAGTCGGTGGCGGAGGTGGGCGATCGCCTGGCCGAGCTAGAGGCGCTCCATATTCCGCTACGAATTGCAGGCACTGATCCCCAGACTCCTGCGCCCTCGCCTGTGGAACTGTTGCAGCAGTTTCAAACGCTCCAGTCTGCCCAGCATCGCCAGCGCATTCAGCAGGGCCACGCCCGCAACCGCATCCAGGCCCAGCCGCCGCCCGGCAAAGCGCCCTATGGCTATCGGCGGGGCAAGGATCGCTACGTGCTGGATCGGACGACGGCCCCAGTGGTCAGGGATTTCTTCGATCATTTTTTGCTCTATGGTTCGCTGCGCGGCAGCATCCGCTATTTGCAGCAGAAATACAACAAGAAAATTTCTAGCTCCACGGGCAAGCGCTGGCTCACCAGTCCGGTCTATCGCGGCGATCTGGAATATCACACAGGCGAGGTCGTGCCCGATACGCATCCGGCGATTTTGCCCAGGGCTGAGGCGGCCCAGGTGGATCGCATTTTGCGGCGAAATCGCAAGCTGCCGCCCCGGGCCGCCAGTGCCCCGCGATCGCTCTCTGGGCTGGTCACCTGCGGCGAGTGCCAGTCGGCTTTGCGGGTGTGCAGCGTGACGCGCCCTCGCCAGTCCCAGAGCTATCTCTACCTGCGCCCTGCGGCCTGTCCCCGTGCGAAAAAATGTGGGGCGATCGCCTACGAGTCCGTGCTGCAAGCCACCTTCCAGCGCATTTGCACCGACCTGCCGCGCCTGGTTTCGGGCACGCCCCTGCCCGATGTGGAACAGATGCAGCGGGCGATCGCCGCTCAGATCCACACGCGCCAAACCTGGCTGGGTCAACTGCCCGATCTGGTGCAGCAGGGCGTTCTCGATCAGCAAACCGCCGACCTCCGCGCCTACACGCTGCGAACCGAAATTGCCCGCCTGCAAACCCAAATCGACCAATTGCCCCCAGCAAACCTAAGGGCGATCGCCCAGGTCATCTCGCTGCCTCAGTTCTGGCTCGACCTGTCAGAGTCTGAGCGCCGCGCCTATTTCCGCGAATTTCTGCGGCAAATCGTGCTGGAGCGCGAGGGAGAAGCGTGGCAGGTAAGGCTGGTGTTTTTGCTGGAGCAGCCTAACTTTTGACCGCTGATACTTTTCCCAGCCCCGCCCGCGCCAAAATCTCTGGAATTAGATCTTCCCGCTTCACCGCCATCATGTGAACGCCCTGGCAGAGTTGCCGCGCCATTTGCACCTGCTCAGCGGCGATCGCCACGCCTTCTTCTAGCGGATGGGGCGCTTTTTCCAGGCGATCGATGATGTGTTGGGGAATCTGGGCACCGGGCACATTCTTATTAATAAACTGGGCATTTTTGGCAGACTTCAGCAAAAAAATGCCCGCCAGAATCGGTCGATTGCAGCCCGCCGCAACCTGATGCATGAACTTGTCCAGACGGTCAAAATCGGTAATCAACTGACTCTGAAAAAACTGCGCCCCCGCCTCAACCTTCCGCTCAAATCGGCGCTGGAGTCCCGACCAGCTTGGACACTGCGGATCGACCGCTGCCCCAGCAAAAAAGCTGGTCGCCCCATCCGTCAGCGGCTTCTCGTTAATATCCAGCCCCGCATTGAGGTTGCCGATTAACCGCAGCAGCCGCACCGATTCCAGGTCAAACACGGGCTTGGCATCGGGATGATCGCCCGCCTTGATCGGGTCACCCGTCAGCGCCAGCACATTGCGAATGCCCAACGCCTGCGCCCCCATCAGGTCTGCCTGTAGCCCAATTCGATTGCGATCGCGGCAGGCCACCTGATAAATCGGCTCGATGCCCTCCCGCAGCAGCAGCGCCGCCGACACCAGCGACGACATCCGCAGCACTGCGCGACTACCGTCGGTGATATTCACCCCATGCACCCAGTCTTTGAGTAAATGCGCCATTTGCAGCATGTGTGTCGGGTCGCAGCCCTTTGGCGGCATCACCTCGGCAGTGATCAAAAATTCGCCAGACCGGGCAGCCGCTTGCAGGCGGGTTGAAGGAGCCAGAGATCGGGGTTCAGCAGGCAGGGATGAAGAGGTAACCATAATCAGCGGATTCTAATAACTTGGGGCATCGAGATTTCAGGGGCAATTGAGCTAAGGGTGATCAAGATTCATAGCCCGACCCCTGTTCGCGCAAGCGCTGCGGAGCAATCTCCCTGACCCCTTCAAACGGGCAAAGCGTATCCCAGCGCCTTTTTCACTTTGGTTAGCGTGATGTTGGCGATCGCCTCTGCCTTTTCTTTGCCCTCATGCAAGACCTGCTGCAAATAGCCCGGTTCGCCCATGATCTCGTGATAGCGATCCTGAATCGGCTTCAGTGCAGTAATCATCGTCTCCGTCAGCAGCGGTTTGAACTGCCCCCAGCCCATCTCGGCACATTCCTTCGCCACTTCGTCCTTCGTCTTACCCGACAGGATCATGTAAAGCGTCAGCAGGTTAGTGCATTCCGGGCGTTCAGGATTGTCAAACTCCAGTCCGCGAATCGGATCAGTTTTGCAGCGCTTGATCTTGCGCTGAATCTCTTCGGGCGAATCCAGCAGGTTGATTCGGCTCAACTCTGACGGGTCAGATTTTGACATCTTCTTCGTGCCGTCAGTCAGGCTCATTACCCGTGCGCCCTCAGCGCGAATCATCGGCGTAGGCAGCTTCAGGATCGGCGCATCCTCGCGACCAAACTGGTAGTTGAGTCGGGCGGCAATGTCGCGGGTGAGTTCTAGATGCTGCTTTTGGTCTTCGCCGACGGGTACTTTGTCGGGTTCGTATAGCAGAATGTCTGCCGCTTGCAGCACGGGATAGCTGAGCAGGCCTGCGCCGACGTTTTCGCCCTGTTTCACAGCCTTTTCCTTGAACTGGATCATGTCTTCCAGCCAGTTCAGCGGCGTAATGCACATCAACAGCCAGGCCAACTCTGCGTGGGCGGGCACATGAGACTGCACAAAGATGGTGGCGTGTTCCAGGCTAATGCCGCTGGCGAGGTAAGAGGCGGCGACTTTGTAGGTGCTTTCGGCCAGTCGTGTAGGATCGTGGGGCACAGTAATGGCGTGCAAATCCGCCATAAATAGATAGCTGTCGTAGTCTTCCTGAATTTCGACCCAGTTGCGAATGGCTCCGAGGTAGTTGCCCAAGTGCAACTCACCCGTTGGCTGAATACCAGAGAGAACGCGCTGCTTGCCCATGAAGCTGTTTGCTGATGAAAGTATCTTGACAGTGAGGACGGCGGAAGCCTAAGAAAGCGTTATACCCGCGTGTTTTCAACCATAACCCAAATAGCGTTTTGGGATGTAGCTGTCGTGCGGATGGGCAAACCTGAAAATCTGCGGGTTGCGAATCCCGATTGCCCACCCCCATAATGAAGTAAATGTTACGAAATTGTAAAACTCGTAAGCAATAATTCACAGCCCCCCATGACTCATGCTTCTTCCGACTCGATGACGCAAGCCCTGGCGGAATGCATTGCTCTGCTGCAAGATCTACAAACTCATGCAGCGGCCAATGATGCGTTTGACCAACTGAAAGTCCACATTGCCGAGTCGAATCCGGCAATGGCTAATCTGCTGGAAATGTTATGGCGAGAGGCAGTGGCAGGGCGGCGATCGGCCGCGTTTTGGCAGCAGATTTGCGACGTGGAGCGCGACCTGACCGAAAACCTGTCGGCAAACCACTTCCAGCTTCAGCAAAACTATCTGCGCCTGATGCAAGAGCAATAGCCTGGGGCGCTCAAATGAGATTGGGTAAACCCTGACAACCACGACCGAACAGTGCAGACCTGTGCCCACGGGTCTTCGCTATTGCATGAATGGCGTTGCACTGAGGTTTGTTCCGGCTTAGTGGAATCAGGGGATCGTGGCTTAAAGGTCAGTGGCTTGCCAGCGTGATCTCTGCAAGACTCTACTCTGCTCTATTCCAATCTGCTCTATTCCAATAGACTTGCGGAACCCACATCAGCCCTTGGCTCTTCATAGAGCTTGCTTTCCAGCCCGTCCGGTGGCTGTTTGTGAGGCTCCAGTTCTAGCCCGTCCTGCGGTAGCCAAATCCGCAGCCACGCGCCGCCTGTTTCTGGATGGTTGCTGGCCAGCACCACACCCTGATGGGCTTCCACGATTTGCCGAACAATTGCCAGACCCAGACCGCTGCTGGTGCGGTGGTATGGCTCGGCTTCACTTGAATGAGATGAATTTGAATGAGATGCATTCGACGCTTCGGAACTGGCAGAGCGGTTGGGTGGCAAGCGCGATCGCGCTGGGTCGGCCCGATAGAACCGCTCAAACACATGAGGCAAGTCTTGCTCCGCAAACCCGGTTCCTGCGTCAAACACCTCCAGCCAAACGCCCATTTCAGGGCGACTGTGGGTAGACTCTTCTACAAGTCCTGTGCTGATTCGCACCGTGACCGTTTCCCAGGGCGGACTGTATTTAATGCTGTTGTCTAGCAAGTTCATCAGCACACGATAAATTCGGGCCTCATCGATTTGCACCGGCAAAGACTCTGGCCCCTGATAGCTCAACTGCACCTGCTTTTTGCGAGACAACGGCTCCAGATTGAGCCAGGCCGCCTGCACCAAGTCGGGCAGATTGACCTGTCTCAGATGCAGGCATTGAGACGATTCGCGGTCGATCAGCGCTAGGTCTAGCAAGTCCTGCACCAGGTCACTGAGACGAATAGATTCACCAATTAGCCGATTGACCCAGCCCCGCAGCGCTGGATCGAGCCGAGTTTGCAGTGTTTCGGCAATCAGTCGGATAGAGGTGAGGGGGGTTTTTAGCTCGTGGGCGACATCGGAAGCCCAGCGATCAAGCTGCTGTCTGAGCTGCACCGCTTCTTGACGGCTTTCCAAAAACACGCCGACATGCTGCTTGGGCATGGGAACTGCATAGCCCCTCAGCACGTAAGAGCGCTGGCGAGTCAGCTGCAACACGTCTGGACTAACGGGGTAGAACACCCAGTCTTTCTGGCATAGCGTTTTGGAATTGCGGGCTTGCTCCACAAGGTCGTCTAGCTCGTAGGAGCGCACCAGTTCCAGCAGCAGGCGAGGACTTTCGGACTGGTGCGGCGGCGCGGGGGTGAGGTCTAAGAGCGATCGCGCTTCGGGGTTGCACCAAACCAGGCGGTTTTCATCATCGAGATGGAGATAGCCAACGGGCGCAACCTCCAAGATAGAGCGGTAGGTAGACACCTCCGCCTCCAACTGCTGCTGAACCCGCTGCTGGCGGGCCACCGTCAGGGCAAGCTGAGACGTAGCCGAAAAGGGAGAAGTTTCCACATCTGCGGCCCGCAGCTCCCGGAGCAGTCGGGTGAGGCGCTGGCGCTGGCGAACCTGCTGCCAGCACAATAGCCCCAAACCAATGAGCAGCCCCAGCAAGAAATCGAGAATACCCACCGCAGATCCTTTGAGAGTACCTCTGAACGCCCCCACTCAGCCGCCCCAGGGCACCTAGCCGAAGCGATAGCCAAACCCGCGCACCGTGGTCAGATATTCGGGGTGGCTGGGGTCTAGCTCTAGCTTTTCGCGCAGCCAGCGAATGTGGACATCCACCGTCTTGCTGTCGCCCATGAAATCAGGCCCCCAAACCTTTTCGATGAGCTGCTCTCGCGACCACACGCGCCGGGGATGGGTCATGAACAGTTCCAGGATGCGGAACTCTTTGGGCGAGAGGTTGATGGCTTCACCCCGCACCGTCACGCGGCACTCTTGCGGAAACAAGGTGATGTCTTGAAACCTCAGGTTGCCATCCCCAATCTGGGGCTGGGCCTGGCGATGGCGACGCAGCAGCGCTCGACAGCGGGCAATCAGTTCCCGCATTCCGAAGGGCTTGGTGAGATAGTCATCTGCGCCCACTTCTAGCCCAACCACGCGATCGGTTTCGCTGCCTTTGGCACTGAGGATGAGAATCGGTACGGTGCTGCCGTTGTGGCGGATCAGACGGCACAGATCCAATCCGTTCACGTAGGGCAACATTAAGTCCAAAATAATCAGGTCAATCTCAAACTCGGCGTAATCACCCTCGTCGGCGCGAGTCATGATATCCAGCGCGGCCCGCCCGTCCTCTGCCACGAGTACGTCGTAGCCTTCGTCGCTGAGGGCGAGCTTAATCGTCTCACGAATGAGTTCTTCGTCTTCCACCAGCAGCACGCGACCGAGCTTGACATCGGTCTGAAGCAGCTTGCTATCTAGCGCTGGGGTGTCCTGAATCATGGAGGCCATGAATTTTTCGCGGTGAATCTTCAGGCCAATCTTACCAAATTGGTCGAAACAGATTGAGGGCGATCGCCCGCGCAATTTTAAGGAATCCTTAAAACTGGTCAGAAAGCCTGCACTAAGTCTGCACTAAGCCTGCACTAAGCCTGCACTAAGCCTGCGTCCAGCCTGCGCCCTACTCAACCGCCGCAGCAGCGATCAACCCCCAGGCTGTCTAGCAGCAAATCGCTGACCGCATTGGCTACGGCAAACTCGCTAAAAAAACTGCGGGAAAAGTCAAACGCCTGCATTTCCGTCACTAAGGCAATTACCAGCGACCCCAAATCTGTTTCCCCTTCCATACGATGTCGCACAAACACCTGCGCCGCCCGTCGGGCAATCTCTGCATTCACTGCTTCGGGGATAAACTCTTCGTCGAGCCAGCGGTGCAGCGCCGCCTGGAGCCATTCGCCCTCCTGCTGGGGATGGGTCGCCACGGGCAGGGTAATTGCTGGGATCGGTTCAGCCATAAGCAATTCTTAAGCAATTCTGAGGCAACTTCGAGTCTGAGGCAACTTTGAGACAAATTTTTGAGACAAGTTTTTGAGACGAATTTGAGACAAGCTTGAAATAACGTCGCGTTTGCAATTCGTGTTTGAGATTCACGTTTGAAAGTCGCGTTTGCAACACCTTCGCGCCTGACTCAGCGATTTCGCAGTCTGTTCCGTAGGATGAGGGTATGACCTGGTATCAGTATGACATTGAGGCGATCGTCCAGCGCTATGCCCAGGGATATTTCTTGATGGCAGAAGACACAGGCGACTCGCTGGGTTGGTATTCCAGCCAGCAGCGGACGCTGATCCCGCTGGATGATCGGTTTCGGTATCCGCGATCGCTCCAGCGGGTGCTGAACCAAAACCGCTTTTCGGTGGCGATCGATCGCGCCTTTTCAGAGGTTGTAGACGGCTGCGCCGACCGCGACACCACCTGGATCTCTGGCGAACTGAAGGTGATTTATCACGAACTCCATCGCGCGGGCTATGCCCACAGCTTTGAAACCTGGCAGGGCGATGAGTTGGCGGGCGGCATTTTGGGGATTATTGTCGGCGGTGCGTTTATTGGCGAGTCGATGTTTTATCGAATTCCCGACGGGTCGAAGGTGGCGATGGTGAAGCTGGTGGAGCGATTGCGCGATCGCCAGTTTGTCCTCTTTGACGCGCAAATGATGAACCCCCACCTGGCCCGCTTTGGAGCCTACATCGTCAGCAACCGCGAGTATCGCAAGCTGTTACAGCGGGCCGCCGAGATCCATCCCTCGCTGCTTTAGAGGCCAAACTATCACAGAGGCGATAAGCCGTTGCGCGACTCAGCCCGGTATCTTTCCAAAAGCGATATCGGGTAATGCCCTGCTAGTCTATGAGATCCTTGACTTTGTTCTTTGCGCCCATCCCATCATCTTGCCAGCATTCTCATATATGAGGTGTGTGAGGGCTACTGCAACGTAGTGAAGAAGACTGGCGATCCCTACCTGCAACCGCTGGCGGATTACCTGGAGCGATCGCCCAACGACGAAATCTCAACGCGGGCGATCGCCATTGGCAATCTGATGATTGAAGGTAACTACTCAGGCTTAAAAGAATCCCTATTTTCTGAGAGTTGACTTGGGAAGCAGATGGGCACCTCGATTAATTGCCTTATTGAGAATTTTAGGAGTCTGAAACCCTTTTTTCTCGTAGCCATTCTCAAGAGGATCTGAATTTTTCGAGGTGCCCAAAACAATGTCTAGCATCAGCGCAAGATCCAGAAGCCTGCGAGATTGGTGCAATATGAAAGGGAAAGAGTAAGCTTTGGGCAAGTCATATAGCCTGCAACTGACTTGCCCAGTAGGATATGAAACACGTTGAGCATGGGGGATAAAGTCGGGCTTTGCAAATTACGTTTTTGGGAACCAGTTCGGGGGTGCCAACGCGATCGCGCAATGTGTCGAGCATCGCGCTGCAACTGCCGCAGCGGGCAGAAACCTGGCTGTTTGACTGTGGCGAAGGCACTCAGCATCAGATTTTGCGGAGCGATATCCGCATCAGCCAGATCAGCCGCATTTTTATTACCCACATGCACGGCGACCACATCTACGGGCTGATGGGGCTGTTGTCGAGCATTGGGCTGGCGGGCAACCCCACGCGCATCGATGTCTATGGTCCGCCGAAGCTGGATGACTATTTGCGGGCCTGCGGTCGCTATTCCCAGACCCACTTCTCCTACCCCGTCAAGGTTCACACGGTCGAACCGGGCGTGGTGTTTGAAGATGCCGAGTATGTGGTGAACTGCGAGGCGCTGACGCACCGCGTTCCAGCCTTTGGCTATCGCGTATCAGAAAAAGACCGACCCGGCCGGTTCAACGTAGAGCAAGCCGAGGCGCTGGGCATTCCCTCTGGCCCGCTCTATGGTCGGCTGAAACGGGGGGAAGTGGTGACGCTGCCCGACGGCCGCCAGATCAATGGCGCAGACCTCTGCGGCGAGGTGCAGATCGGGCGCAAGTTTGTCTATTGCACAGACACCATTTACTGCGACAGTGCGGTGGAACTGGCGCGGGATGCCGATGTGCTGGTTCACGAAGCGACGTTTGCCCATCAAGATGCCGAACTGGCCTATCAGCGGCTCCATTCCACCTCCACTATGGCGGCGCAGGTGGCGCTGAATGCAGGCGTGCAGCAGTTGATCATGACGCACTTTAGCCCGCGCTATGCTCCCGGAAATGCAATCGCCCTCGAAGATCTGCTCGCCGAGGCCCGCGCTATTTTCCCAAACACCCTCATGGCGCAAGATTTCTACACCCACGAAATTCCGCGCCGTCGCCCTGTCGCCCTCACGGCTAGCCGCCGCCCCCCATCCCCGTCCCGACGCTAACCCAGCCACTGAATCTCTCAACCCTTCGTCCTTAAAACCCAAAATCCAAAACCCAAAAATCCAGATTCATTTAGAACCTACTAGGACCTACGCAGTTGGACGATTTCTCGCGGGCTATGCCTGCAAGAAATCGTCCAAAACCCAGACAACTTATCGCAAGTGCGTAAGTTCTGTCATTCTATTTCTCGTTCGGGCTTACTATAGAGTCTGAGGTTTTGGGCAACCGCTTGACACATCTACGAACCCGTCTCCGTCCGCTGCCATTTCCTACCCCCAGGCTGCCTGTGCGTCGTATGATCGCCCCCACCGATTTGCTTTGGGCCCTGATCGGGTTGGTGTTGACGATTGGCGGCACGTTTCTTCGGGCTTCGATTACCAATGCCCCGTGGGAGTGGGCACACAGCGGTCTGCAAACGCACTCGCTAGGGGTGACGTTTCAGCTTGGGGCGGTGCTGCTGGTAGGGTGTCTAGGGGGGCGCAACGCAGCAGCCATGTCTCAGATTGCCTACGTGCTGCTGGGGCTGACGTGGTTTAATATCTTCGCCCAGGGCGGCGGGCTGGAGTATATTCACCGTCCCAGCTTTGGCTATTTGCTGGGGTTCATCCCTGGCGCGTGGATTTGTGGAGCGCTGGCGTTTCGCGTGCCGCCCCGGCTGGAGTCATTGGCCTTTAGCTGCCTGTGTGGGCTGGTGACGGTGCATCTGGTGGGTATGACCTACCTGGCGATCGCCCATTCCAGCAACTGGCTCCTGGCTCCCACGCTGCCGCTGGGCCAGCTTCTCATCCTGCATTCCCTCCAGCCACTCTTGGGGCAACTGGCAATTTTGTGCGCCGTCACGGTCATCTCCTTTGCCCTGCGACATCTCTTGTTCTACTGATGCAAATCTAAATTTCTGCAAACTGACCTCTTGCCTGACGGCACTCCGCTTCTCTCTGGCTGCGCTTGACTTACTAAATGACCATGCCGATTAAAAACTTTCTCTTTTGGGCAGCAGCCGTGTTGGGGGTCGTCTTTGACCAGATCACCAAGATGGCGATCGCCCAAAACATGACGCTCACCGATCCACCCCAAACCATCCCGCTCTGGGCCGGTGTGTTTCACATCACCTACGTCACCAACAAAGGCGCGGCCTTTAGCTGGTTTAGCGAAGATGGAAGCTGGCTGCGATGGCTGTCGCTGGGGGTCAGCCTGGCCCTAGCAGCGCTGGCAATTTGGGGGGCACGGCTGCCTCGCTGGGAGCAGTTGGGCTACGGGCTGATCATGGCAGGCGCAGTCGGCAACGGCATCGACCGCTTCATGCTGGGAGAAGTGATCGATTTTCTAGACTTTCGCCTGATCCGGTTCCCCATCTTCAACTTTGCCGATGTCTTCATCAACCTGGGCATCCTCTGCCTGCTCTTCGTCGCCTTCGGCCCCAGCAGCAGCGACAAAAAATCCTGAACACCCAGCGCATCACCTTCCTTCTTCGGTTTTCCTTCTTCGACAGGACTTACGCCCTTGCGATAAGCTCTTTGGGTTTTGGACAATTTCTCGCGGGCTGCGCCTACGAGAAATTATCCAACTGCGAAAGTCCTATTCATTTTTCCTTCTTCGTTCTTCCTTCTTCCTTCTTCGTTCTTCAATCTTCGTTCTTCATACCCCCCTCCACCGATCCCCCACTGTGTCATAATCATTTACATAAATTCTCATCTTGGCCAGGGGAGGCCCGTAGAGCGATGAGTGGTGTAGAAAGCAGTGCAGAGGCAATCGATCCAAGGACGCTCGACCGCCACGAGTGCGGCGCTTGCGGCTATATCTATGAGCCAGTCAAAGGCGATAGCCTGGGCAAAATTGCAGCCGGAACCCCGTTTGAAGAACTGCCGACCGACTGGCGCTGTCCCGTTTGCGGGGCCCGCACCGCTCGGTTTACAAACATCGGGCCAGCAGGCAGCCCCTCTGGTTTCAAGGAAAACTTGGGCTACGGATTTGGCGTGAACACGCTCACACCGGGTCAGAAGAACTTGCTGATTTTTGGTGGGCTGGCGATCGCCGTTCTGTTTTTCCTCAGCCTCTACGGCTTGCAGTAGGAGAAGTTTGGAGTCATATATTTTGGAGTCATATACAGCGACTCCGCTCTGGCGACTCCACTCGACAAGCCCGCTTCAGAGGTATTCCAGCCCCAAACCCCTCAGTGAACCTCCTATTCAACATTAGCCAACGCGCACAGCGCCCAATAGTTCGATGAATCGACTTCTCCTCTCCTTCCGACGCATTCTCATTTTGCTGGCGGTTCTGGTTCTGTCTACCGGATGCTCCCGGGGCTACCTGCCATCCATGAGTTTTAACCCCTGGCAGGTGGTCGAGTTGCCAACTACTGCGACGCTCTCAGACGTGGCGTTTATTGGCAATTCGCCTCACGGCTGGCTAGTGGGCAAATCGGCGACGCTGCTGGAAACGCAGGACGGTGGAAAAACCTGGGAACTGCGATCGCTCGATCTGGGCGATGACCTGTCCTACAGCTTCACATCCGTCAGCTTTGCTGGAGAGGAAGGCTGGATTGCGGGGCAACCCTCGATCTTGCTGCACACGACCGACGGCGGCAAGTCCTGGCTGCGGGTGCCGCTGAGCGCCCAGCTACCGGGTTCGCCAAACACGGTAAAAGCGCTTGGCCCCAAGACTGCTGAAATGACCACTGATATCGGAGCCATCTACCAAACCAAAGACGGCGGACGCTCCTGGCAGGCATTGGTGCAGGAAGCAGTCGGCGTAGTTCGCAACATCTCTCGGTCGGACGATGGGCGCTATGTGGCGGTTTCGGCCCGTGGAAACTTCTACTCCACTTGGGAGCCGGGTCAGGATGCCTGGCAGCCGCACAATCGAACCAGCTCCCGCCGATTGCAGAATATGGGCTTTGCTAAAGATGGTCGGCTCTGGCTGCTGGCGCGGGGTGGGCTGGTGCAGTTCAGCGATTCCGAAGATTACGAAGCCTGGGGAGAGCAGGTCGCGCCGGAGTTTGCCACAAGCTGGGGCTTGCTCGATCTGGCCTATCGAACTCCTGACGAGATTTGGGTCGCGGGCGGCAGCGGCAACTTGCTTTACAGCAACGATGGTGGACAAACCTGGCAAAAGGATCGCGCTGTCGAAGACGTGCCTTCCAACTTCTACAAAATCGTGTTTGATTCACCGGAGCGTGGTTTCATTCTCGGCCAAGAGGGCAACCTATTGCGCTACGATGCAGACGCGGCTGCCAAAGCAGCTTAGCCAACGCAGTTTGATCGAATGCTGAATCTAATGTCGAATCTACAGCGATGAGCAAGAGATAGCTTTACAAGGTTGTGACTCTTCCCCTGCTCTCGTATGATAAAAGTTATGATTTCGTAGTTTCTTTGGGAGGGATCTGAATGGCTGGCAGCACTGGAGAACGTCCATTCTCAGACATTGTTACAAGCATCCGGTATTGGGTAATTCACAGCATCACCATTCCGGCTTTGTTTATTGCTGGATGGCTGTTTGTCAGCACGGGTTTGGCCTACGACGTGTTTGGCACGCCGCGTCCGAATGAATACTTCACGCAAGAGCGTCAAGAAGTGCCAATTGTGCAAGATCGGTTCACGGCAAAAGAGCAAATCCAGGAATTTTTGAAGTAGCAAGCGACAGTTTATTATGACGAGCAACAATCCCAATCAGCCTGTTTCTTACCCTATTTTTACCGTTCGCTGGCTGGCGGTTCATACGCTGGCCGTTCCCTCAGTGTTCTTCCTGGGGGCGATCGCCGCAATGCAGTTTATCCAGCGATAGGAGAGCAACATGGAACGCACACCGAATCCAAACAATCAGCCTGTCGAGCTAAACCGCACGTCCCTCTATCTGGGTCTGCTGCTGGTGTTCACGGTTGGTATTCTTTTTTCTAGCTACTTCTTTAACTAGGGCGATCGCTTGTTAGCCGAAATGAGTTTTCATACCAGCTAACAAGCTGTTCTAGTATCCAGATTTCAGATTCGATTTTGCTGTGTTTTTGGTCAGGTTAGGAGAGTTTCGGAGAGACATTATGTTGTCAAATGGCAGAATTCCGCTGTGGGTTGTCGGGACGATTGCGGGCCTTGGCGTAATTGCAATCGTGGGTCTGTTTTTCTATGGTGCCTACGCAGGCATTGGTTCTTCGATCTAGAAAAATCGACTGAGAAAAGTTGACGAAAGTTGACGATTGAAGCACGCCCTGATGCGGCAGGTTTCTGATCAGAACTTCTCTTGAATATTTGTCTTGAATCGTAGGCTCCAGTTGGCGGCATCGCTGCAACACTGGAGCCTTTTTGTGTGAAATCTCTGGCATGAATCCAGTGTGGAACGTGACCCGTGTGGAGCGTGACTGATTGCGATTTTGGATTGCTGGGGAAGTGTCTGTAAGTCCTATGTGAAATTTGCTGGGAACGGACGGGCGGTTGAATGCGTCTCGGCCGCTTTCTGGAATCAGTGAAATGCCCGTTATCGGGTTGAATTTGGGGTTGAATTGTCAATCCTGTCTCGATCCTGTCCCGATAGGAATTTTCCTGAGGCGAAGAACTGAGTAGTGCGATCGCCCCGTTTCTCACCCACCTCGTTCTCGCCGTCCCGCCTGCAACAAGCCTGCAACAAGCCTGCGACCGTCCAAATCTCACCGCTGCCGTTCTTGCCGTTCCCTCCCGTGAGCCAGAGTTCCCCTCGTCAGAATTTGACCTTTAATCAGCAGAGCTACCTACGGCTGAAGCTGGCGCTGAGTCTGAATCTGCGCCGACAGGTATTTATCGCCGTATGCGATGATCTGCCCCTGCGCGATCGCCTCGCCTCCCAACTCCAGGCAGATTTCTCCAACCCGTCGCCGATTCACCAGGGCGATCGCGCTTTTTGGGAAGTGGGAGAACGCCGCTATCCCCGGCTGGTGACGCTCGATCTCAACCTGTCTGACCCCAATCCGATCGTGCAGGTGGCGCAATGGCTGGCAGATTCGCCGCCGCCGATGAATGGCAAACGGCGATCGCCCGTGCCCGCCTTTCAGTTTTTGGGCATCGAGCAACTCACGCGCCAGTCTCCGACCACTCAGCGCATGTTCATCACCCATTTGCAGGGGATCGAGCGCAGCCTGCCCGTGCTGGATTCTAGCCTGCTGTTTTGGATGCCGCAGCCCTGGTTTCGGCTGTTGCCCCAGTCGGCGCTGGAGTTTTGGCGCTGTCGAACGGGCGTGTTTGAGTTTGTTGGGGAGCCGACCCCACGCCCACCCAGAACGATGACCCCCATCGTCAGCACAGCGCCCGCGGCCCCGCCTAATCCGTCGCCCAGCCCGTCACCCAATTCACTGTCCAATAGCGCCGCCTCTTCTCCACCTGCGGCTCGCGCTGTGACACAACCCACGCCCCAGAAAACCACGCCCGCTGCACAAGCGCCTGCCAAGGTAGACGTAGCCCAAAAAGTTGAAAAAGTTGAGACACCGACCGCCAAAGCGCCAGAATCCAAACGACCCGCCGATGCTGGCGCAAGTCCTCCTGTGAATCCCTGGGCGATCGCCCCGTCTGCTCCACCTGCGACCCCAACTGGAACGGTTCGCCCCGCTTCGCCTGCGAACTCCTCTGCGAACTCCTCTGCAAAGTCCCCAGCAGCCTCATCAGCCCGCCCTGCGGCGATCGCCAAACCGCCTGCGACCCCAGTTGCCGCGCCGCCGCCTGCCTCGTCTGCTGCTGCCAAACCGTCGTCTAGCCTCGTTTCTGGCTCGTTTCGGCTAGATGCCGCGCAGACTCCGGCTCCCTCCTCGGTTTCCGTTGGGCGATCGCCTGCGACATCGGCGGCCATCGGAAAACCGCCAACGCCTCCAGCAGACT
>NZ_DVEA01000059.1:0-18624 GCF_015295965.1 Thermoleptolyngbya sp. M55_K2018_002 | reverse complement strand
CTCGTTGCCATCGGGAGCGCTTACACCTGCGCTGGTTAGCATTCCTCCCAGCCAGGAAACCTCGCTCACCAGCACCACCGCCGCACCGCGCCGCGCCGCCTGAATCGCTGCCGCTGTGCCGCCCGTGCCGCCGCCGACGACTAAAACATCTGTGGTCAGACTATCCAGACTGCTATTCCTCGTCTTCTAGCTCGTCGTAGTCTTCATCGTCCGCATCCGGCGGCGCAACCGAGTTCGCAGACACGACCGCACCCATCTCCAGCTTTTGCCGCACTAGCTGATCCACCTCTTTGGCAAAGTCGGGATTTTCCTCCATGTATTTGATGGCGTTGTCGCGGCCCTGGCTAATGTTCTCGCCGTTGTAGCTGTACCACGCCCCTTTGCGAGTCACCACGCCAGTCTCTTCCGCCAAATCCATCAAACAGCCGTAGGTGGAAATGCCCTGCCCGAAAATCACGTCAAACTCTGCCACGCGAAACGGCGGCGCGACCTTGTTTTTGGCGACCTTGACCTTAGCGCGGATGCCGTATTCTTCGGTTCCTTTTTTCAGCGTTTGAATCCGGCGAATATCCAGTCGCACCGAGGCGTAGAACTTCAGCGCGTTGCCGCCCGTGGTGGTTTCAGGGTTGCCGTAGGAGATGCCGATTTTTTGCCGGAGTTGGTTCAGGAAAATGACGCTACAGCCTGTTTTGCCAATGTTCCCCGTAATTTTGCGAAGCGCCTGACTCATCAGCCGCGCCTGCAAGCCGACATGAGTATCGCCCATTTCGCCCTCGATTTCCGCGCGGGGCACCAGCGCCGCCACTGAGTCCACCACGACCAAATCGATGGCGGTGGAGCGCACCAGTTGATCCACGATTTCGAGCGCCGCCTCACCTGTGTCGGGCTGGGATACCAGCAGATTGTCGATATCTACGCCCAGGTTTGCTGAATAGGTCGGATCAAGCGCGTGTTCGGCATCTACAAAGGCAGCCGTGCCGCCAGATTTCTGCACTTCGGCGATCGCATGGAGCGCCAGCGTGGTTTTTCCAGAACTCTCTGGCCCGTAAATCTCAATCACCCGTCCCTTGGGCAGCCCGCCGCCCAGCGCCAGATCGAGCGTCAACGCACCCGTGGGAATGGTTTCCACCTTCATGCGGCTGGCATCCCCCAGTCGCATAATCGTGCCTTTGCCAAAGTTGCGGTCGATTTGGGACATCACCATGTCCAGCGCTTTCCGCTTTTCGGCGCTTTCTTTGGATTCTTTGGGTTCCGATACTTTGCTATTGTCAGTCGCCTTAGCCATTAGGGCCTCTTCTAAATGCAGGAGGGGTACAGATGCGGGAGGAGTGAGCAGGAGGAGTGAATTGTTTATGAAAGCAAATTTATGAAAGCAAGCAGCCTAGAAGACCAAGTAGTCTGTAAAGGGGGCACCATATTCCAAAGCCAGAGATGAATGAATTAATCTCAGTCATGAATCTAATGAACCTTTAGTTTAAATCTCTCATTGGATTCGGAAACGCCACTTTTGAGTCTAAATCTGATCCTGTCTCAATTTGATCTCTTGATTGATTGTGATTCGATGTTTCGATTTACTGTGGTTCAATTTGCGATCGCCCTCTGAGGACGCTTTAGAAGCGTAATGCGCTGGGCGCATCCTAGTTCTGCAAGTTTGCCCTCATTCCCCCGCCCCTTCTCCCAAAGCAGGAGAAGGGGTGCCGGATTGGAAGTCCCTCTCCCAAAGCGGGAGAAGGATTCAGGGTGAGGGCTACAAAAGTGGGATGCATCCAATGCGCTAATCTTGAAGATTCAGATACGTCTGTACTATTCTAGTGCAAGAACTTTGTCCCTGCTAGTCGGCCAAGTCGCTGATCGTCGCTGATCGTGAAGTTTATTGCTGAGTCAGCGTTTAGACCCAAGTGTGCCCAGTTTTGAACCTTAGCCCCCAAGCCTTATTGTGTCTTCTTCTCTGCGCTATCCCAATACAGCCCTGTCAGTAGGGGGGCTGACCCACTACATCCAGTCCTTGCTGGAAGACGATGAGCAGCTTCAGCAGGTGTGGGTGACGGGCGAAGTATCGAGCGTGAATCCTCACCGCAGCGGCTTATTTTTGACGCTGCAAGACCCGGATGAGCAGGCGGCCATCAACGCGGTGGTGTGGAATAGTCAGCTTGATCGGCTGGCGGTGATGCCCGCTCGGGGAGAACAGGTGATTGTGCTGGGGCAAATCAAGGTGTATCCAGCGCGGGGCAGCTATCAACTGACGATCTGGCAAGTGCTGCCTGCGGGCGAAGGGCTGCGATCGCTCCGTCATCGGCAACTGCGAAATCGGCTAGAGGCGGAGGGACTGTTTGACCCAGACCGCAAGCGCCCGCTTCCGTCTCATCCCCGCGTGGTGGCCGTGGTTACTTCGCCGCAAGCCGCCGCTTGGGGCGATATCCAGCGCACCCTGTCTCATCGCTATCCAGGGCTGCGGGTGCTGCTGTCGCCTGCAATAGTGCAGGGAGAACTAGCTCCGCCGTCGATTGCTCAGGCGATCCGTCGGGTTGAGCAGGACGGTCGGGCGGACGTACTCATCCTGTCGCGGGGCGGCGGCGCAGCGGAAGATTTGGACTGTTTCAATGACGAGCGCGTGGTGCGGGCTGTGGCGGAATGTTCTATTCCGGTGATCACGGGCATTGGGCATCAGCGGGATGAGTCGCTGGCTGACTTGGCGGCCGATTTGTGCGCCCACACGCCAACGGCGGCGGCTGAGGCGGTGGTTCCCATTTTGGATGATCTGGTGGAAGAGCATCAGCAGCGGTGTTTGGCGCTCTACCGCGTTGCCGCCGAGCGGGTTGAGCAGGAGCAGCGGCATGTTGCACGACTGCGCGATCGCCTTTCCCGACTGCGGCTCGATCGCCAGGTGCAGCAGCGTATCCAGGTCGTTGCGTCCCTGCGCCAGCGGCTCATCCGCAGCACCCAGCAGCGGCTCCAGCAGGCCCAGCAGCATACACTCTACCTGCGCCAAACCCTGCAAACCCTCGACCCGGCCCTTGTTCTCCGGCGGGGCTATGCGGTGGTGCGCCAGGAAAATGGGGCGATCGCCCGCTCTGCTGAAACCCTCCGCCCTGGCGACAGGTTGACCATTTCCCTGGCTCAGGGCG
Organism: Thermoleptolyngbya sp. M55_K2018_002; assembly: GCF_015295965.1. Classification (NCBI taxonomy): domain Bacteria; kingdom Bacillati; phylum Cyanobacteriota; class Cyanophyceae; order Oculatellales; family Oculatellaceae; genus Thermoleptolyngbya; species Thermoleptolyngbya sp. M55_K2018_002. Next base: position 15,499 of record NZ_DVEA01000059.1, on the reverse strand, counting down.
AACTGGTTGCCGAAGTGAAAAGCATCCTATAGACACAATATGAACCTATGCAAAGAATAATAAATGCCTGCCTCTTGCCCCAAAATTTGCAGCGACAATAGGGGTATCAGTATTAATACTCAACTAGCAAGGGCTAGGGGAGGTCGATAAATGAATACTCAGGAAGCAGACGAATCCTCATTATCTCCATCAGAAGGGTTCACTCGAGTTGCGCTCTTGACCAGCTACCCTCTCTACTGGCGCACGAATAACAGGGATGCAACCGACCACGCACAAGCAGTTCACAAACTGATTCAAGTGTTCTTAGACATACCAGGGGCAAGCTTGGGCGTATCTGGCGAGGGCAAATCTTGGAATTGGCTAGACCCTGAGGCGGCTCAGCAGTGGAACGATGAAATGCAAAGAGAGTTTGAAGACTATGCTGTTCAACTTCAAACTGCGTCGTCCGAGTCTCGGTTTCGAGATGCTTTTAACAAACGCCAGTGCATGTTTTTTGCGCCGCTTTATCCCCAAAATTTTTTGGCAGCCCTAAAAAAACACTTCGATGAAACACTTCGCGGGGAACAACTTTGTCTCTACATTGAGCAAATCCTAAGTTCTATCGATTGGTCTTCTTGCTCTATTTTCTGGTCACTTTCATTTGTTGAATTCACTGTCAGCCAAAATCGCTTAATCTACAACCCGATATTGGCTTTGTGGAGAAGCTACCCGACAGGTGGCTATTGGGCCCCGCCACCGTCCAATGATCTGCAATCTCAACCCGATGCCGTTCCCAATTTGTCTGTGGATGAGGCAAGCTTCTTGCTGCAAGACGTGATGTGGAACAAGTTGGAAACAGTCTTTGCTAAGATCAGATCCTTCTGCGGCTTGGGCATAGCACAGCCAGAATTTGCAAAGGACTGCGAAGCAATATCTCCCATTTTTTACTTTGCTCAATATGTTGACTCGCCCTCCTGTGCAGAAGAGTTGGCATCTAAGAAATCGGATAGTTTGTATCCCCTAGTCAAAACCTGTCTTGGGTCGGACGATCCCTTTGCAAAAGAAGTAAGCGGGGGCGTGTTAGAAGGAGACTTCTTGACACTGCGGCGTGCCCGAATTAGCAAAGATGTCCATCATCCCCGATACTTGATTTTTCCACTTCTCAGGGGAAAATTATTCACTGAACAAGAACTAGAAAGAGATTTATATTTTATTGCTCATCAACTCAGCTACCTGGAGTTTTCGATCGCGCATGAATTACGCCTGATTTCCACTGATTATGAGCCTTTGTTATCTCGACAGGCCAGGTGGGGCGGAACTCTGGATGGGCTGAGTGATTTGATTAATAACGCAACCAGTTTCTTGCCAACTATCAGCGGCGGGCTTTTGAAAAAAGTCTACCTGGAGATGGAAAAACTCTCACTTCCGTTGCGACAAGTGCAGTCTTCGCTAGAGAAAGTAAGTAGTGATGTTGCTCAGATAAAGCGCACATTCGACGGCTATCGAGATGGAACAGAAGACTTTTGGGATCGAAATCTGACGTATTCTTCTTGTCAGGATGCCCATCTCAATGATTTGCGAGAAGCCCTGTTGGATGCTTACCCTTATCACTACTGGAAACAGCCCCTGCAATCTTTGAAGGAATGGGACGAACAACTGTTAGGGAGTGTTGGACGCTCTGTAGAAACCGTGAATTCGATGCTGCAACAAGCCGATCGAATGACGCAGGAAAGCTTGGAGGTATGGACTCGTCGCCTTGGCATTATTGCAGCACTTGCGGCTCCTGTTTTGGCACTTCCCAATTTCATTGATCTAAAGCTCGATTCAACGAGCCTTCCACAGACCTTATTTGGCAAGGTCTTTCACGAAGTGCAAGATTTGCAGACAGTAATAGGCTACCTACTAAGTCTTGCTTTGGCAGCCCTCTTTGTTGCATCGGCAGCATTTCTCGTTTCCTTGCTTTGGGGCTTGGTTTCCAAGAAGAAATCAGAACAGTTTGTGGCTGGTATTCGCTCCTTCAAGAATTTGGTAGAACGGTCAAATTTTTCTCTCGGCGACTATAGAAAACTAGATCAACTGGATACGGAAGCCTGTCAAATTCTCTCTTCGCTATGGATTGAGGCACAGGGGTTGCAGACCTTCGGTAATCAGCGTAGCTTTGTTGACTGGCTGCTAAATGCCGAAAATGCTCTTAAAAAGCGGTTGAGAATTGTGAGGCTCAGAAGCAGGCGGTCAGGAAGCCCTTTGCATTGGCTTGCGGTTAAGGGTCTGAGTATTTGGCTCTGGTGTCTGATGAAGGTGGAGCATTGCCTTGACCAGTCCGAGTCGCGGGAGATTTATGACTGGCTCCGTCGAAGCCGACGTTTCCGATATCTCGTTTATCTTTTTGACCTCATGCCAACCTACATTCCCCTACCCCGCGCCCTTTGCATCTATCGTTACAAAGCCCGTGACTTGATTTCCAGAACAACGATTTCTGATTGGGATTTTGAGAAATCCCTCATCAACGCTGATTTCCCCCCATATATGATTACTTCTCTGAAGAAATGGCTTCAAGACCTAGATGACGCAGGTGAGCTTGGAGTATCAATTAGCGTTGATTGCTTTGTGGATTGTTTGGAGGAACGAGGGGTGCGATCTCATCCTGATCCAAGTGTCGTTGAGAAGTGGCAAGGTTCCCTGAGTTGATGCAAAAACGTCCGATCTCCAGAACTGTTGCTGAAAACGGTTTGTCCAATTCCTTGACTGCTAAAGCCCAACTTCTAAGCTGGTATGCCTCCTAAGAAAACTCCCGATTGGCACTATGAAACGGCGATCGCCCAGGTTGAAGACATCATCGAACAGATTGAGACAGGCGATCTGGATCTGGCGGCGGTGTTCAGTCAGTTTGCGATCGCCGTTGAGCAATTGAACCAGTGTGATGCGTTTTTGGCACAGCAGCAGGCGCAGATGTCGCTGCTGATCGAAACGCTGACGGACGATCGAGCCGGAGACGAAGAAGATGAGGATTTTTAAGAAACATCCAAAATCGACTACCGTCTGACGTAAGACACCAGCGACACGCCCAAAATCACCAGCACCACACCCGCGATACGAGTTGGATTGGCGGCATAGCGAGTGAGTCCGAAGGCCCCATAGTGATCTAGAAACAGCGCAGCAATCAGTTGACCTGCGATAGTCAGCGAAAGCGCCAGCGCTGCCCCAATTCGGGGTGTGGTGAAAATCGTAGACCAGACGTAGAGCGTGCCCAAGCAGCCGCCCACCCACATCCACCAAGACGTTTGCGCCAGCGAGGTCGCCGCAGGGAGGGGGTAGCGGGCCACCAGACAAATCGCCAGCGAAGCCAGCGTCCCCGCCAGGTAGGAAATGAACGTCACCTGCATCGGCTCCCCTACATATCGACGCAGCAGCGTGTTAATTGCGACTTGAACAGGCAAAATCGCGCCCCCAGCAAGGGCGGCCAACAGAAAAATCGTGCGTCCATTCATATTTGCAGCTCCCTGGCAATTTATCTCGATACTAAGATACTTGACATCAAGAATATGGTAAGTATCTTAACATCAAGATTATTGACATCGCCATAAAATAACGCAGGCAACTGGAGTCTGCGCTGGGCAGGGCAGACGTGCCGCATCTCTGGCAACAGCAGCACCGCAACAGATCGACATAATTCTGGTGCAATTCTGGTGCAGTGTGGGCGATATGCTAGGTTTCAGCCAATCCTGAAAAAGGAAAAAGCCATGAGCATTGACCCTTCACAAGTCCCGCCTCCTATTAATGGAGCGTTGGGCCGTTTACCGAAGCATCCCTCGGATCACCCCGACGTTCAGGTAGACACGTCCGTTTTGAATCCTGCTCTGTTTCCAAGCCTGCGATCGCCCGTCAACACCACCCTCTATTCCGGCAGCACCCCGCCCGCGCCGCCCCCAGTCAATACTTCAATCCTGGGCAGTGATGTCATTTCCTCTGTAGCAACCCCCCACGTTTCGGTGCTGCCTGCTCACACGCTCTCCAGCGTTCCCACGCCCACGCAATCGCTGCTGAAAGACGGCGTGCTGCCCTCCATCCCGCCGCCCAAAATGCCGAATCTGGTAGGGTCACAAACCCTAAAGAAAAAGTAGTCGTTTGAGAAAAGGTAGGAGTTAGAGGTCTGAACCCACTCCAAAATCCAAACTTTTTCTAGATTTTGAGCGACTTCTCGCGGGCGCAGCCCGCGAGAAGTCGTTCAACTGCGTAAGTCCTAACTCCAAAACCCAAAATTTTCAACCAGACTGGTTTTAACCAGACTGGTGTAGAGCAATCCTCCCGGAGCGCCTACTCCCACGTAGACACCGCCCGGAGCGGATCGGGAATCGGGGTGTCTGGCGGAAACTCCAGCAGGGTTTCGCGCAGACCCAAATAGCCCGACTCGGCAAAAGACAGCAACAGGCGTTGCAGAGCGACCCACACCTCCGGGTCAAATTCCCAATCGCGGGCATAGGGGGCATGGGCGGCGATCGCCTTTAGCGCCCAAAAGTAAGTATTTCGCACCTGCGACCCCGTTTTCTTGTAAGGCGGCACATCGTCGCAGTGGAGGAAGAGGAGGTTGTTTTCTAGTCGGGCACGCATGGCGGAAAATAGTTCATTTGAACCATGCTAGCGCCTCGACTGGGGATTTTGCAAGCCTCAGCGACAGCCGAGACTGTCTCGCGTAGCCACGCCCGTCACTGGGTTTATGCCCTCAGCGCGATCGCACAGCTTGGAAATTTCGTAGCGGTCGAGGATGGCGTTGGTAAAGTCTGCCCCCGTCACGGTCACGTCTTCAAAACTGGTGCGGGTCATGGTGGCATCTTCCAAAATGGCGTTGGTCAGGTCTGCGCCCACTAGAAAGACCCGATCCACCAGCGCGGCGGTCAGGTTGGCATTCCGCAGGTTAGCCCGCAGCATCACTGCTTTGGTGAGAATAGCGTTGCTCAGGTCAGAGCCTTCCAGGTTGATGTCGCGCATCTCTGCGGAGACGAACGCCTTGCCGGACAGGTCTGTGTGCGAAAAGTCCTGCCCTTTCAGGTCGGCGTTGTTGTAGTTCACTGTGTCCACAGCGGCGATCGCCGGAACTGCGCTCAGCATCACCCACAGGCAGGCCAACCCCACAGCCAGGAGCAACCCCAGCCCGCGTACCACAACCGATTTCACAGGATGCTTGACCATCTCACCGAACCCAAACGCATCGCAGCAGCATCGTTGTCTCACGTTGTTTCACGGTTTTACACCGCCCGTCAGCAGCGTTTGCCAACGTGTTGATCAACAGATCTACCAACGCTATTTTCTCATGGTTCCTCTTCTCATGGTTCCTTTGGAACCGCATCCGCCCTCGCTGGAGAGTTGTCTGGTGCGGGATGGCTAGAAACAGGGCAAAACGGGGCAAGCACTTAGTTCACAACATGCTCTTGTCCGCTAGCGGCTCGCTCCACCCAGTCGGTGCCGATCCGGATCGTCAGGTCGGATTCCAGATCGCCAATGGAGGCCGACACCACCTCGCCCACGCCGAGCGATCGCTGCACGATTGCTGCCCCCTCTAGGTCGCCTCGCTGAGCAATCACCTGGGTTTCGCCTTCCCAGACTGACCAATCTGGAATGACGTAAACGTTGTAGAACCCCTGCTCGCGCAGATAGCGCACCAACCGGCGCGTTGCTCGCCCGTCGCCGCTGGCATTTTGCACGGCAATGCGGAGGGAACTGGGGTCGGCGCTGCGGGCTAGCTGTACATCCATCCCTGGCACCTGGAAGTAGTCCCGCATGATGCGATCGCGCTCACGACGGTTCAAGATCCAATAGCTGGCGATCGACTCGTCGGGCCGGCTAAACCGACCGGGCAGCATCACCATCCGCAGGTCACTCCGCTCCATCGTCAGCGCAAAGTTGCCCAGCGCCAGCATTTCCTCTAGTGTCAGGTTGGTATCGACATACTCCTGCATCAGCGCGATAATTTGCGGCAGTTTGGTTACGGTTGCCGGGCTGGCCAATCGATCCTTGAGCGCTCTCAAAAGCTGCTGCTGGCGCTGCACCCGCCCAATATCCCCCTGCCCATCGTTGCGGTAGCGGGCAAATTGCTCTGCTTGGTCGCCGTTTAGCCATTGATGGCCTTCTTCTAGGTCAATTTTTAGCTTTTGGGTTACGTCTTCGTATTCCATTCGGAAGGGAACGTAGACCTCAATGCCGCCCAGCAAATCGACCAGTGCCCGAAATGAATCGGTGCTGACGCGCACGTAGCGATCGATCGGCACACCGTCCAGGTTGTAGCTGACGGTCTGGGCGGCAAGGGCTGCGCCCCCTTCCTGGTTTGCGTGATTAATTTTGGCAACACCATAGCCTGGAATTTCCACCCGTGTATCGCGAGGGATGGACAGGATGCTGGCGGTAGTAGTGGCTGGATCGACGCGCACCAGCAGCATGACATCGCTGCGTCCGCCCAGCACGATGTCTTCGGCATCTTCGGGAGCATCTACAAAGTGATCGACCCCCATGACCAGAATGTTGACCGGGCGCGTCACTCGATAGCCAAAACTGTTAGCCAGTACCGTGCCTACGCGCTGCCGTAGGTCGCTCTGCGAGGCGCGATCGCCCTTTTCTGGCATCAAAATCGTCAGCGCTGCCCCCAGCGTTGCGGAAACCGTCGCCGTAGAAACAAAGGCCAGAACCCACAGAAACTTGTTCAAAACGCTGCGTCCCTTTGGCGGGGCAGTTGGAGCGATCGCCCGCTTTGAGGAACTAGGGGAAACCCCAGCCGCAGAGGCTCGCGGAGAAGGCGAGTTTACGGGGACTTGACCAGGTTGTTCGGGTTTAGAAAGCTCAATTTCAGACTCAGGATTGGACTGTCTCACTCGGACTCACACCTCGTAACTGCGTTGGCTGCAACTCGTATCCAAACTCTGCGCTGCTTCCGAAATGCCTCCTATGAAATGCCCTCGGAGCCAGCGAGTCCATGTGTATTGAACCCGCGAAATTCTTAGCAGCAGTTCTAGCCCTTAATCAGTTTATCCAAATGTGTCATTTTGTATATGATTCCCTGGGTCACTCGACAAGACGACCCACTCTCCCGCTGGACATAACCTTATCAAACCCAAAGCGATCGCATCGTAGGCTGCGTGACGGTTTTGCAAAGCGACCTTAACCTAAAGCCGCCCTCAGCAGTCTCCTGGCTTTCTAGATAAAAATCCGGTAAAGTCGGCCGTTTTGGGAACCCTAGGCAGGAGAAAAGTTTTGTACGATAGGGCGGGATTGGGTAAACGCAGCGGCATAAACGTGGAGGAGCAAGCAGCATGATTCCCGTGATTCTGGCAGGCGGCAAGGGCGAACGGTTTTGGCCCCTCAGCCGCAAGGCGCGTCCCAAGCAGTTTCTCAGTCTCGACGGCAGCGGCAGAAGTTTGCTCCAGGCGACGGGCGATCGCCTCCTTGACCTTGCGGGCGGATGGGACGGGCTGTGGGTGATCACAGCAGCGCACCTGGCCGATGGCGTGCGAGAGCAGATGCCCGATCTGCCAGACGCAAACCTCTTGGTGGAAAGCGAGGGACGAGATACAGCTCCAGCGGTGGCCTGGGCGACGCTAGAAATTGCCCGCCGCTATGGAGAGGAAGCAATCGTCGGCTTTTTCCCGGCAGATCACTGGATTGGCGACCTGCCCACCTTTCACAAGACGCTGCGGGCTGCGGCAGATCTGGCGCGAGAACAGGGGGCGATCGCCACGCTGGGCATTGCGCCGAGCTTCCCCTCCACGGGCTATGGCTACATCGAGCAGGGCGACCCCGCAGGCACGTATCTCGACTGCGCCGCCTACCGGGTCAGCCGCTTTACCGAAAAGCCCGACCGCGCCACGGCGGAGGGATTCCTCGCCAGCGGCCGCTTTAGCTGGAACAGCGGTATGTTCATCTTTCAGGCGGGAGTCATGCTGGCGGAACTGGAAACCCACGCGCCTTACGTGATGCAGCCGCTGATGAAAGACGGCCCAGCGGCCTATCCCAAGCTCCCCAAGCAGAGCATTGACTATGCCGTGATGGAAAAGACCGACCGCGCCTATGTGCTGCCTGTCGCCTTTAGCTGGGATGACCTGGGCGACTGGAACGCGATTGAGCGGCTGCTAAAGGGCGACAATCCCAACGTAGAACTGGCGCGTCACGTCGGGCTGGACACCCAGGGCGCACTGTTTTATGCCACTGATGACGAAGATCTGATTGTCACCATCGGGCTAGAAGATACGGTGATCGTGCGCGATCACAAAGTGACGCTGGTGGTGAAAAAAGACCGCACCCAAGAAATTAAGCAAGTCCTCAAGGCGCTGCAAGACGATCCGCAGTATCACCATTTGCTGTAGACCCGTAGACCCGGCCTCATGGGGGCTTTACCGCTTGACCGCAGGGGCGATTCGCGAAGCGGTTCCTACAGGAATCGCCGCCGTCAGGGCTTCTTCTAGCTCGGCGCGGCCAAGCCGCTGTTCCAAAATCCGCATCACCTCGCGCCCAAAGTCGTTGGGGTTTTGCTGCCACGCTTGCAGGCACACCTCACCAAAGAAGGAGCCGAGCGGTTCCGGGTTCCACAGCAGCTTTTTCGCCACCCAGGGCAGATGGATCGCCAGCGGGTCATAGCCCTTTTTCAAAATGCCGTGATCAAAGGCGTATTGCTCTAGGTGTGTGTGGGGCTGGAGACCAATGAAGAAAATGGCGGGTTCTACCTTGTCTGCGCCAAAGATATCTTCCAGAGCGCGATGGTAGGCGATGGTTTGGCGAATCGTGTCAAAGGTTTCGTCGATGACGTTAAAAGAATAGTTGACTGACACCAAGCTGTTAAACCCGGCTGCCTTCAGATCGCGGCAGTTTTGCAGCACCGTCCGCAGGTTATAGCCCATCCGCATTTTGCGGACGAGTTCCTGAGAGCCACTGGTGATGCCGATTTCAAAGTAGTTCATGCCCGTCTGCACCATTAGCTCGCAGAGGCGTGGGGTCAGGTTGTCAGCGCGAATGTAGGCGGCCCAGTGGATATCGGTCATGCCCGCATCGACGATTTTTTGCAGCAGTTCCTCCGCGTCGTCGATGAATTTGCGGGCAGGAATAAACTGCGCGTCGGTAAACCAGAAGTTGCGAACGCCGCGCCGATAGAGCTGCTGCATTTCTGCCACCACTTCATCTGCCGGGTTAATCCGCACCTGCTTGCCTTCGACGACGGTGTAGATGCAATAGCAGCAGTTGTGGGGGCAGCCGCGCTTGGTCTGCACGCCCACGTAAAAATCCTGGTCTTGCAGGTAGTAGCTAAATTCGGGCCAAATCTCGGCGATGTAGTCGTAGTTGCACGCGCCTTTTTCCAGGGGAGCGGGCTGTTCGTGAATCAGGCGATCGCGCGGTTTCGTTTCGCCCACCACATAGCACCGCTCATCCGAAAAATCCTGCCCCCGCAGCAGCTTTTCTAGCAGCGCCTCGCCCTCTCCCACGGAGATAATGCTGCCTTTGGGAAGCATATTGCCCAACTGTTCATAAAACACGCTGACGGCCCCGCCGCCCACCACCAGTCGAACCTCTGGGCAGTAGCGCCGTGCCCGCTTTAGTCCGCGCTTGATCAGACCTTCGTTGCGCCAGAGTTCCGTGAGATAGGACGTGGCCATGCGGAGTCCACCGAGCGCCCCCCGCAGCTTGACCAGCGGGTTGCGAGCATAGTAGAACTCGAAAGCATTTTGCAGCGGGTTGCCGCCGCGCCCGCCAACCGGGGCGTAGATTTGAATGTCGCGCCAGGAAAACACCAGCAGCGTTGGGCGAAACTCGTCGATGCAGCGGTCGAGCGCGGGGACAAAATCCAGCGGTGGCACGGCTCCCAGGTCAAAAATGCGCTGCTGCACGTCGGGAAAAACTTTGTGGACGTAGTCAGACAGGTAGACGACACCGATGGGGAAGATGGGATTGCACGGAAGGCGCACATAAAGCACCCGCTCAGACGAGAGGCGATCGCGGCGGGTGAGCGGTGTCGGTGGAGACATCAACTGCGCTGTCATGCTGATTGATTCCGGTAAATCTGGGGTCGGAAAGCGTCAAGCCGTAAAGGTCTATCTATCGGTCTGTCTATCTGTCGATCTGTCGAGATCGCTCTATGGAAACCGATAAGAGGAGAAATCGATAAAAGGCGGATATCGAATCTGAGACACTTGTTTATATATCTTTACGATACCATCGACTTTCTTGGCGTGCATCGAAGTTTCGTATCCAGAGAGATTGAAAGCCCCAAAAACACGATAGCCTTCCTGAAGGGCGTTTCTGTTGGCCTGGTTTTATCGAAGGTTTGCGTGGGTTGACGCGACCTCGCTCTATACCTGGATGTTCGACGAATAGCTGGTGATGGATCGCTAGCCCGCCAGAATGCCGAAACAGAGCCAGAGGCAGCGCTGAAAGCCGTTGACAGCCGTTGACTTCATGCGGGGATCACACTCCCGTGAATTTTTGCGTACAGATTGTTGGTAGTTGAGTTTACAGCCTTTGGGATCGTGGGATGTTAGGGTTAAAGCACCCACGCAATTACACGAGGCTCCTCACGGCTATGGCGCAAATTATCGATCCCGTCCCCACCGATACGTCAGCTCGCATTCTCTGCTGCTACGTGAACGCGACTAGCAAAATTCAGATTGCTCGCATCACCAACGTTCCTGGCTGGTATTTTGAGCGCGTGGTGTTTCCGGGGCAGCGACTCATTTTTGAGGCTGTACCCGACGCAATGCTAGAAATCCACTGCGGCATGATGGCCAGTGCCATTTTGTCGGACACGATCCCGTGCGATCGCCTCCTGATTGAAGACGAGCTAGACGCGACGTTTGAATCTTCGGAAGCTGGGTTTAACAGCGTTCAAGTTCGCCAAGCCTTCGCAGCGGCCACGTCTGCGGAATAGCTCGGCTGAGTTCGAGCGCTCGGTTGCGGGTTTGATCTCCGAGGTTGAGAAGCAAGTTAGGAGGGAGCGCAGACGCTCCCTTTTTTTGCGTCGGGTTTTGTATTCCTGAATGACTGAACCGTTACACCGAACTGTTACAGCGTCAGCGATTGCGCGTCGGTTTCGATCAGCTTGGCAAGGTCTTGGAGGAACGCTGCGGCATGGGCACCATAGATAATCCGGTGATCGGCAGTCAGGTTGACCTGCATTTGCGTCCGCACGCCGAATAGTCCGTCTGCGGTCGCCACCACCTGCGGGCGGGATGCGCCGATCGCCAGAATCGCGCCCTGGCCGGGCGGCAAGATAGCATCAAAGCGATCAACGCCAAACATTCCCAGGTTGGAGAGCGTAAACGTTCCTGTGCTGTATTCTGCGGGCTGGAGCTGCTTGGAGCGGGCGCGATCGACCAAATCCTTCCAGGTGCGCGACAGGGTGTAGATATCTATTTGGTCAGCGGCTTGCAGAACGGGCGTAATCAGTCCGCCATCGTCCATTGCCACCGCCACCGCCACATTGATGCCGCTGTTGTACTGAATGCCTTGGTCGGTGTAGGCCGCGTAGAGTAGCGGATGCTTCTTCAGGGTCACGGCAACTGCCTTGGCCAGCAGTGCCGTCATCGTTACGCCCTTGGATTTGATCTGCTTGTAGAGTTTGTCCAGGTTGTCAGTGGTGATGGTATAGCCGACGTGGAAGGTGGGCACCTCCAGGCTGGCGACCATGTTCCGCACAACGGCATTTTGCAGCGTGGTCAGGGGCACGACCTGGCCGGGTGTGACGGGGGCCGCCGGAGCTGGGGCGGGTTTAGGAGTTGCCGCAGCCGGAGCAGGCGCAGTCACCGGAGCAGCGATCGCCGCTGGAGCCGGAGTCACTGCCGGAGTTGCAGGTTCAGACACTTTGCCAACAGCGGCTTCCACATCTTCGGCGACAATGCGCCCGTGGGGGCCACTGCCTTTGAGCGTGGCTAGGTCAACCTTGAGTTCTTTGGCCAGCTTGCGGGCGCGGGGCGACACGACGAGCCGCCCAGAACTGCCGTTGCTGCTGGCGATCGCTTCTTCCACGGTCGCAGCGACGGGTTCCGGTTCGGTAGTCGCAGGCGCAGGAGTCGGGGCAGCCGGAGCGGGAGCCGAGGCGCTGGCAGCCTTCTGCTTTGCGGCCTCGATCTCTGCCTCGGTTTCGGCAATCAGGGCGATCGCCTCGCCCACCGGAGCCGTGCTGCCTGCGTCCACAATAATCGTTGCCAAATAGCCTTCATAGAACGACTCCACGTCCATGTCTGCCTTATCGGACTCCACCACCACCACGGTTTCGCCCTTTTCGATTTTGTCGCCCGGTGCTTTTACCCAGGAAACGATTTTTCCCTCGGTCATCGTAGAACTGAGCGCAGGCATGAAAACTTCGTGGATCATGGAGCGGCTTCCCAAATCGTGAGTAAAGGTGAAATGCAGGCTGGGTCGTTCAGTGAACCGTTATGGGTTGACTGCTGTGAGCAGTGACTATCAGTGACTATCGACGACTATCGACCCTCAAATCTTTGCAGCCAAGCCCAACCCCAAAACAATGGAGACTCAGCAGATTGAATTGTAACGCGATACGAAGCAGATTTTTGGCGGGGGGGTTAGGGTTTGGAGATGAAGAGGTAGGAATCGATTTTTGGATTTTGGGTTTTGGATTTTGGGGAGCATCGGGTCGCTTGCCCTCATGCTCCAACCCTCTACCCTGCCTGTCTAAAGCTCTCCCCGAATTTCCTCCACGATGCCGTCCCGCAGCAGCACCTCGATCTGCATTTTGCGGATTAGGTTATCGCCCATTTCGACGCGACAGAAGCCTTCCACCAGCCCTTCGCTGACTTCTTGATCCATGTCCAAAAGCTGCACCTGCTGGAGTTGCAGCAAGACCTGATTGCGCCGCTCCAGGATTTCGCTTTTGCGCTGGTTGACCTGGAGTTGGAAGTTGTTCATTTGCTGGGCGATCGCCGGATCGTCAGGGCGAATAATTTGCTTTCGCATTTCCGCCATCATGCGCTGCTCTTGGGTTTCAAGCTGCTGCTTTTGTTCATCAAGCTGGTCGATCTGGAGTTGCAACTGCTGCTGTTTCTCTTCTTTCCAGCGAGGGGTGACCACAGCCTTGACGTTCACAGCGCGTTTGAGGAGCAAATAGGATTGGGAGGGGTCCATGAGGAAGTTGAAATCGTCCATTGAATAAAGGTTTGAAGTGTTTGTGCCACGCTCTGGTGCAACACTCTGGCGATCGCCCTCACGCCGCTCCCGAACCATACAACATGCGGGAACGGCCTCAGGCAAACATCGATTCGATCATACTGCTATAGCGTTCCATCACAACGTTGCGGCGCACTTTTAGCGTCTGGGTCAGCAGCCCATTGTCCACCGTAAACGGCTCGCTGAGGATGCGGAACGGCCCAACCCGCTCATCGGGGCGGAAGCCCGGTCGATTTTGCACTGCCTGGGTCAACTCCTGACGAATCAAGTCCTGCACGGGTTTCGATTCCAGGTTGATCGTGCCGTCAAGATTTCGCACCCCATCGCCCTGCGTCGCCGCCCAAGATTCCAGTGTTTCTAGGTTAGGCACCACCAGCGCCCCAATCATCCGCTGATCCTGTCCCACCAGCATCACCTGGTCGATATACACGCTGCGAATGATGGCGTTTTCGATGGGCTGCGGCTCGATGTTTTCGCCATTCGTGAGAACAATCGTGTCCTTGGCGCGGCCGGTAATAATCAGGTCGCCCCACTGCGTCATCCAGCCCAGGTCGCCCGTGTCAAACCAGCCGTCCGGGTCGATTGCCTTGCGGGTGGCTTCGGGGTTCTTGTAATAGCCCTGCATCACCTGGGGACCGCGAATCAGGATCAAGCCCTGCTGTCCCTGGGGCAAATCCTGGCGAGTTTCCGGGTTGACGATGCGCGTCTCGGTGTAAGGTAGCGCCTGTCCATCGGCTCCGCGCATGTTATGCCGGACGCGGCGGACATGGGTAATGGGCGAGGTTTCCGTCAGTCCGTAGCCGCCCAAAATTTGAATGCCTGCCATCTCAAAGAAGTCTTCCAGATGCTCGGCAATAGAACCGCCGCCGCTGACGACGAACTTGATCTGACCGCCGATGCCGTCGCGCACCTTTTGGAACACCAGCCGATCCGCCAGCAGGTAGACCGGAGAGGTGATTGCCACTTCGCCCATGGCCTTCAGCTTGTCCAAGGGCGAGGGGTTGAGGTTGTCTAGGTTGAGTCCTTGCAGGGTGCGGTTTGCTTTGACGTAGCGATCGCTCTGCTTGAGCAAGAAATTCACCAGCTTTTGCTTTTTCTCTGGCTGGTCGCGGAACTGTTTCTGAATCCCTTCGTAAATCGACTCCCACAGGCGCGGCACGCCCACCATAAACTGCGGGCGAAACTCCTTCAGGTCTTTCTTGACAAAGCGAATATTGGTGTAAATCTGCGTGCAGCCGTGGGCGAAGATAAAGTATTCAAACGTGCGCTCGTAGCAGTGCCAGATCGGAAGAATGCTGAGGACGCGATCGCCCGGTTGCGGTTCGACCACTGTCGCCGCGCCTTCGACCTGCGACAGCAAGTTGCCGTGGCTCAGCATCACGCCCTTGGGCACGCCAGAAGTTCCTGACGTATACATCAGCGTGGCCAGTGTGTCACGGGTGCGCTGGGTAGGCGGCTGCACGGCGCGGTTTTTGCCCATCTCCAGCACTTGCGAAAAGTTAAGAATCTTTAGCCCCGGCGCGTCTAGCGTTTCGTCCGTTAGCAGGATCACCGTTTGCAGCGGCAGGTCATCCAGATTGGGCGAGACTTTCTTGAGCGTGGCCGCATCTTCGGTAATCAGCGCCACGGCTTCGCTGTTGTCGAGAATAAACCGCAGCTCGCCTCGGTCTGCCTGGGAGCCACGTACTGCGTCGATGGCCCCGGCGGTCATGATGCCCTGGTCGGCAATCAGCCAGCGGGGGCGATTATCGGAAAACAAGGCGACGCGATCGCCCTCCTGGATGCCCAGCGCCTGCAACCCTGCGGCAAATAGCAATATCTGCTGATATAGCTCGGCGTAGGTCAGCTTGATCTCCGGCGTGCTGTGGGGATCATGCACGGCAGTTAGATTAGCAATCTCCGGTCGCTGGGCGCAGCGGGCAAACAGTTCAGGAACCGCTTGCATCTGGCTAAAGGGCGATTTGCTCAGTGGGGCAGCAGTAGACACGGCAGCAGTCATAGGGGTTCCCTCAGCGCTAGACGGCTCAACAAACGCCCAAAAAACGCCCAATGGGTGTCTCTGGCGTTTTGTTTCTGGCTCTAGTTTATGCAGCATCGTGCCGCGCGACACCCCTCTCCCTGCCACTCGCGCCAAAATCGCTAACTGTCCGCCTCCCTGCCCCCAACCCCTGCCTTGCTTTCAGGTGAATCTTGTGCCGATCTTTAAGATTGGTAAGCTCACGCGCTAGAATTGGCGGTTGGGACTCTTTTACGAGAGTTTCTTTTACAAGAGTTACCCAGTGTGCAACTTTGCCGATCTCCCTCACCCTAAATCCCTCTCCCAGAACGGGAGAGGGACTAGAAGCTTCTCTTGCTCCCCTTCTCCCGA
>NZ_DVEA01000256.1:0-18635 GCF_015295965.1 Thermoleptolyngbya sp. M55_K2018_002 | reverse complement strand
GCCGCCTGCCTGCCCTGGCTGGGCCTGCTGCGCCTGCGCCGTTTCCGAGGGAATGCGGCATCCGGCGATCGCCACTAGCCCCACCAGAGAACAGGCGAGAAACAGGGCAAGGTTTGAACCGCGAGGCGGACGACCGCCCTCCACAGGCTGACGATTCCAGAGAGATGAGAGAGAGCGCAGCATAAATATCAAGTTTGGGGACAATCAAGTTTGAGGACAGGACTTGAGGGCAAAGTAGCTGGAGGCTAACAGCGAATCTGAATCTTCTAGAGATTTGAAAGACCTGAAAGACTTGAGGGAGGCGCTTTGCCAAACAGGGGCGGCCAGACACGAAACCCAGGCACAGAATTCCGGCTGGAGACTGCTGCGGAAGTCAGCGACGAGTCAGGGTTGGCGGAAGACCAGCGCTGGGTGCGAATTGGGCGCGAATTGGGCGTGAAGTTGGCGAATCACGGGCGGCTTGCAGAAAAAGCCTGAGCCGTGCAAACCCGGCGCATCAGGGGGCGTGGGGTGCGGGCGATCGCCTTCCGGCAATCGTTACGCTTTGTAAACCTCGCCCTTACCATAGTATTAACTGCCCCATCATACCTGGGCAATCTACCTCTAGAGATATAGGAAGACCCGGCAACCCAGTCTGGGCGTGACTATTTTCCTATTGACCCGGATCTTCCCCCAAACTCACAGGCCTGTGGAACGAGGGCTTGGGCAGCGCGTTGCAGCGGCAACAGCAGGCACAGCGGCAGGTTGAAGCGGTTGAGGGGATAGGGCTGGTCGGCAGAGTCTCCCGGGCCGTGATAGTCGCTGCCGCCCGTTTTCAGCAGCGAATGGCGATCGCACAGGGCTGCCAATCGCTCAATTTGACCAGGCGTATGGGACGGGTGATACACCTCCAAACCCATGAGTCCTGCATCCAGCAGCGCCGTCAGCGTCTCTTCTAGCGGCCCCCCACGAAACAGATGAGGATGCGCCCACACGGGCACTGCGCCGCACTCGCGCAGCAGACGCACTCCGTCCGTCGCCAAAAACTTTTCGTATTGCACATAGGCAGGGCCGTCGTCCCCCAGAAACCGCTCAAAGGCTTCCTGCGCTGTTTGCACATAGCCTGCATCCACCAGCGCTTTGGCGATGTGGGGCCGGCCGGGAGCCATGCCCACACCCAGCTTCGGCATTTCAACCGGACAGCCCAAGGCCGCTAGCTTGTCGAGGATTTGCTGGGCGCGGCGTTTGCGGCCGGCGATGTGGTCTTGCAGCACGGGCGCAAGCTGGGCAGGGTTGGGATAAAAGCCCAGCAGGTGCAAAGAGCGATCGCCCCAAACGGTACTCAGTTCTACGCCAGGGACGATTTCGAGAGCATGGTCTAAAGCCCACTGGTGGGCAGCGGCGATCGCCTCCTCCCAGCCCGCCAGCGTGTCGTGGTCGGTAATTGCCAGCGCCCGCACGCCCGCTGTCACCGCTGCCTGCACCAGTTCCGCTGGGGTCAGCGTTCCGTCGGAATAGGTGGTGTGGCAGTGCAGTTCCAGCATGGCGATTGGGCAGAAGGACTCCCGTGGCTTAGCTCAGCACCCAGTTCACCAGTGTCCGCACTGCGAAGCCTGTGCCGCCCGCATTGTTATAGCCACTGTCTTTGTCGATCCACACGGGGCCGGCCACGTCCAGATGCGCCCAGGGCGTGTCTTTCACAAACTGCTTCAGGAAGAGCGCCGCCGTGATCGCGCCGCCTGCGCGTGGGCCCGTGTTTTTCATGTCGGCCACCACCGACTTCATGCCGTCGAAGTATTTTTCCTCCAGTGGCATCCGCCAGAACTTTTCGCCTGCGGGTTCTGCCGCCGCCAGGATAGCCGCCGCCAGTTCGTCACTAGGACTCCACAGGCCGGCCATGTCTTCGCCCAGCGCCACAATGCACGCGCCCGTTAGCGTCGCCAGATCGACGATCGCATCCACGCCCAGCTTTTCGGCAAACACCAGCGCATCCGCCAGCGTCAGCCGTCCTTCGGCATCGGTGTTGTTGATTTCAATCGTCTTGCCATTAGAGGCGGTGAGGATATCGCCGGGGTGCATGGCGTGGCCGCTGATCATGTTTTCCGTGACGGCGCTGATGAAGTGGACTTCTACATCCGGCTGAATCTGGGCGATCGCCTTGGCCGCGCCAAAGGTGGCCGCCGCGCCGCCCATGTCGGTCTTCATCATCTCGATGCCGCTGCCTGCGCCCTTGATGTTTAGCCCGCCGCTGTCAAAGGTGAGTCCCTTGCCAACGATGGCCAGCTTCTTGCGGGGCGTGCCTGCGGGCCGGTAGGTCATGTGGATAAACTTGGGCGGCAGGTCAGACGCTTTGGCCACGCCCAAAAACGCGCCCATGCCGAGTTTTTCGCACTCGGCCTGCTCCAGAATTTCGATCTCCAGCCCATATTCGCGGGCGATCGCCTCTGCCGTTTCCGCCATCGTAATCGGCGTGACGATATTGGCCGGAGCGCTCACCAGTTCCCGCGCCAGGATTACACCCAGCGAAATCTGACGGGCCCGGGTCAGCGCAGCGTCCTGCCCTTCTAGCCCCAGCAGGTCTACTCGCTCTAGCGGGGGCGCTTTTTTGTCATCCTCGCCCGATTTGAAGCGGCTATCCTGATGCAGGGTGAGTTCAATTCCTTCGGCGATCGCCTGTGCCGTTGCGCTGGCATCCTGGTTCCACAGCGGCAGACTCAGGCCCAGCGTCTTTGCCTTTTCGCGCTTGGCCAACCGCGCTACCGCCGCCGCAGCCCGCCGCAGCCCGTCCAGCGTCAGGTTTTCTGCCTTGCCCAGCCCCACCACGCCAACTTTTCGCACCGGACTGTTTGACCCGACGCGGGCTGCCGCGCTGTTCTCTGGCTTGCCCTTAAACTCGACTTCGGCAATGAGTTCTTGCAGCGTGCCGGCCAGTTTTTCGTCCAGCGCTGCCAGGTCGCCGCCCAGGTCTATGCCGTCTTCAAACAGACCCACCACCAGCAGATCGCCCGACCAGTCTAGTAGTGACGTATTAATCCCTCGCAGCTCCATCGTGTCCTACTTTTTGAGTTGTTCTAAGATTTCTTTCCAGTATTGCGTAATTTGTAGGCGATAGCTTGGGAAATTGGGGAGAAGGGTAGGGGGGATGGACGGGAAAACGAAAAATGAAGAACGAAGAACGAAGAACGAAAAACAGAATCTCTTCTTTCTTCCCTCTTCCCTCTTCCCTCTTCGTTCTTCTCTCTTCCCTCTTCCCTCTCACCCTGTTTCCCTCACCGTCGCCAAAATCGCCTGGGCGACCTGCTTGCTGTTCCAATAGCTGCCGTGGGCGCTTCCGCCGTTTGCCAGGGAGAGGAAGGTGCTTTTGAAAGGACTGGCGACCCACTCCATTGGGCCGCCGCCGCTGGTTAGCACGTCTTGAATGTTCAAGTAGTCTGCTTTTGCCCCCTGGGGTGCGAGCAGTTGCGGGATCACGGTAGCCAGTGGATAGGCAATCGGGTCGCCAGGGTGGGCGTAGTTTTTCCAGGGGAGGGGACGCTGGCGCTGCTGATAGAGCGCAGCCAGAAACTTCTCCAGTCCTAGCGTGATGTCGTGGGTAAATACAGTTCGGGTTTCCTGAATCGTGAGCGTCGCAGGGGCCATCTCCTCGCGCTTGAGGTTGATCAGGTTGGCCAGGGCAATGGGGGAACCCATCGTGTGGATGCTGGCGATGGGAATGCCGTCGTCCAGGTTGGGTTCCACGCCAAAGAGCGCACTGCGAATGGTTTGCACGTCTTGATAGCCAGGGATTTTGGGGTCGTCCCAGCGGCCGGCGAAGAGGATGTCGAACAGGATGACCGTGCCCCAACTGTGGGTGATGAGGTGGAGGCGATCGCCCGTCTGTCGATTTGCCAGGAATTGCAGCGACTGGGCTAGCAGCAGCTTGGCCACCTCCGAGCCGATGTAGCGGCTGATGTAGAGGGCCGCGTCGCCCATGAAGGGAATAATCCGCGTTTCGCGGAAGTCTCGGAACCAGAATTTCGACCAGTCGGGCGATCGCGCAAACAGGTCTTTTAGCTCGTCCTCCGCCTGCTTCATCAGGCTATACCATTGCAACTCCTGCATTTTGAGCGTAAGGGGGCTGGCAGCCGCCTGGTTGAGCCGGGTGATCTGGTGAATCAGGGGTTCCGCGTAGTTGGCGCTGTCTGCATCGGCCCGCTGGGGGCGAACGTTCACGCCATGCACAAACAGCAGATAGTCGGTGGCCATGGGGCAAGCCTCCCGCCCAAGAACGCTCCCAACCTAGCACAGCCGCTTTGCAGCGTTGCTGAATATTGCAAAGGATTCACAGAATTTCTAGCTCAGAGGATAAATAGGGGGTAGGGATCAGGGGTCGGGGATCAGGGGTCGGAGGCTGCGATAAATTGCTGAATCTGGGCCCAGACGCGCTCGACCAGTTCTGGATCTTCGGTGTCGAACCAGTGGATGGACGGATCAGCGCGAAACCAGGTGCGCTGGCGTTTGGCAAACTGGCGCGTGTGCAGGGCGGTGAGGGCGATCGCCTCCGCCAGCGACACCTCACCCGCCAAATATTGCCGCATTTCCCGATAGCCCAGCGTATCCAGCAGCGGCAACTCCGCGCCGTATTTCGCCACTAGACCCGCCACTTCGTCTACAAAGCCCTGGTTCACCATCTGCACGGTACGTTTTTGGATGCGCTGCATCAGCGGGTCGGGATCGCCCTTGGCTGCGGGAGCCAGACAGTCCAGCCCGATTTGCAAAATGGGGTAGGCGGGTGGCTGTTCGCCCTGCTGCGCCGACATGGGGCGACCCGTGACATAAAACACTTCGAGCGATCGCAGCGTCCGCACCTGATCATGGGGGTGAATCTTATGGGCAGATGCCGGGTCTACCTGCTTCAGCAGGTCATAGCAGAAGGGCTGCCCCAGCCTAGTCAACTGTGATCGCAAATCTGGCTGGGGAGCTACCTGGGGAATGCGAAGACCCCGCGTGATGGCGCGGATATAGAGGCCCGTGCCGCCCACCAGAAAGGGGATTGAGGCGCTGGGGGCAGGTTCTCCAGCGCTCCGAATCTCTGACACGCTGATGGTTTTTTGCCCGCGATGGCAGGCTTCAATCAACTCGGTGGCTTGCCGCTGATACTCGGCGACCGTGAGCGTGTGCGTGGGGTCACAAATATCTAATAAATAGTGCGGAACTTGCTGCTGTTCTTGAGAAGAAGGTTTTGCAGTGCCGATATCAAATTCGCGATACACTTGGCGGGAGTCAGCGTTGAGAATTGCGCCGTTGAGCCGAGGCGCTAGATTTAGCGCCAGACCCGACTTTCCGGTGGCTGTGGGCCCACAGATTACGATTAAAATGGGGAAAGGCGGATTTAGTACAGGAGTATTATAATGCAAGATGGGAAGTTGGGAATGCAGCAGGCTGAAAATAAATGATGGTAAACCTTCTGGCTAGATTTGGAGAGTGATTTCGATGGTGCAATCGCGATCAGGGCGATCGCCCCTCAGCCATCTCAGCCACGGGGTTCTGAAGCACTGTTCAATTCAGACAAATCGTTCAATGCAGACAAATTACAGACAGCACTAAGGACATCCAAAGAAGCATCGAAGAAGCCTAAAAAGGAAATCTGGATTGCCGAGTCAAACCTTGCCCCTGTCGCCCCTAGAAGCGCATCTAAGCCTTTTGTGCTATAATTTTGGATAGATTTGGTGTTTCTGTGTTTGGTTGAGCTTTGAAGTCAATTTATTGGGCGATCGCCACAGTCAGGCAATCCCTATTTTAGACCAGCGCGTCTTAGACCTGTTCACCGGAAGCGGCACACCCGCCCAATCAGCAGATCATCAGTGAACTGTTCAGTGAACGATTAGGAATCTGTCAGTAAACCATCAGGAAGCCTGCTCGATTCAGTTCATTACCTGCTCAATCTATAAATTCTCTCTAGAAATTTTCTCTAGGTTTCTCTATTAAGCTAACGTTTGGAGCGCTTCATCCATGACGACCAACTACGATGCCGAACAAATTCAAGTCCTGGAGGGCTTGGAAGCCGTTCGCAAGCGTCCGGGGATGTACATTGGTAGCACAGGGCCGCGGGGGCTGCATCACCTGGTCTACGAGGTGGTGGATAACTCGGTAGACGAAGCGCTGGCTGGCTATTGCAAACATATCCAGGTCACCCTCAACGCAGATGGATCAGTCACGGTAACTGACGACGGCCGGGGCATTCCTACAGGCATTCACCCGCGCACGGGCAAGTCGGCCCTGGAGACGGTGCTAACGATTCTGCACGCGGGCGGCAAGTTTGGCCAGGGCGGCTATAAAGTGTCGGGTGGTCTGCACGGCGTGGGCATTTCGGTGGTGAATGCGCTGTCGGAATGGGTAGAGGTCACGGTCTGGCGCGACAAGAAAGTGCATAAGATGCGCTTTGAGCGGGGTCTCACCAAAGGCGAGATGGACATTCAGCCTTACAAAGAGAACCGCACGGGCACGTCTGTCACCTTTATGCCTGATATTGCAATCTTTACCACGGGCATCGAGTTTGACTACAACACGCTGGCAGGTCGTCTGCGGGAGCTGGCGTATCTGAATGCGGGCGTAGAAATTACCTTTACCGACAATCGCCTGGAACTGCTGAAAAGCGACGAGCCGCGAGTCGAAACCTATCACTATGCGGGCGGCATTCGGGAATACGTGGAGTATATGAACCACGAAAAGCAGCCGCTCCACGAAGAGATTATCTACGTGCAGGGTGAGCGCAACAACGTAGAAGTGGAGGTGGCGCTGCAATGGTGCGTGGATGCGTATTCCGATAACCTGCTGGGCTTTGCTAACAATATCCGCACGGTAGACGGCGGGACGCACCTAGAGGGGCTAAAGGCAGTGCTGACGCGGACGATGAATGCGATCGCCCGCAAGCGCAACAAGCTGAAAGAATCCGACTCTAATCTAGCGGGTGAAAATGTCCGCGAGGGCTTGACGGCCGTGATCTCTGTCAAAGTGCCTGACCCTGAGTTTGAAGGACAGACAAAAACCAAGCTGGGCAATACCGAAGTGCGCGGCATTGTGGATACGCTGGTGGGCGAGGCCCTGAGCGAATACCTCGACTTTCGCCCCAACGTAGCCGACGCGATTCTCGAAAAAGCAATCCAGGCCTTCAACGCGGCAGAGGCAGCGCGGCGGGCAAGGGAACTGGTGCGCCGCAAGTCAGTGCTGGAATCTTCCACCTTGCCGGGTAAGTTAGCAGACTGTAGCTCTCGCGATCCGGGCGAGTCAGAAATTTTCATTGTGGAAGGCGACTCGGCGGGCGGCTCAGCCAAGCAAGGGCGCGATCGCCGCTTTCAGGCCATCCTGCCGCTGCGCGGTAAGATCCTCAATATTGAAAAAACGGACGATGCCAAGATCTACAAAAACACGGAGATTCAGGCGCTAATCACGGCGCTGGGTCTGGGCATCAAGGGCGAAGAGTTTGACGCATCGCAACTGCGCTATCACCGCATCATCATCATGACGGACGCAGATGTGGACGGCGCACACATCCGCACCCTGCTGCTCACGTTTTTCTATCGCTATCAGCGAGCAATGGTGGATCAAGGCTATGTCTACATCGCCTGCCCGCCGCTCTACAAGATCGAGCGCGGCCGCAACCACTACTACTGCTACAGCGATCGCGAACGGGATCAGCTCATCGCCAGTTTCCCCGAAAACGCCAAAGTGGAAACTCAGCGCTTCAAAGGTCTGGGCGAAATGATGCCGCAGCAGCTTTGGGACACCACCATGAACCCCGACAGCCGGACGCTCAAGCGCGTAGAAATTGAAGATGCTGCCGAAGCCGACCGCATCTTTACCGTGCTGATGGGTGATCGCGTGGCCCCCCGCCGCGAGTTCATTGAAACCTACGGCCCGAAGCTCAACCTTACCGACCTGGACATTTAGGTTTTTGGGACATTTGGGGTTTTGGCTTGCAGCTTATCTTTGGTGCTGTAGGGGCGACTCAGCACAGAGGTGGTCATCAGCTAATTCCTTTGTAAACGGTTCTCACTTAGTCTGTTCATGCTGTGGATGCTGTCAGAGATGGAGAAACGGCACAATGGCTGATGTGTGAGAAGGCGTATGACCGGCTGATTTTAGACTGGATGCTTCCTCGTATCAGCGGTCTGGCGCTTTGTCAGAGCTATCGGGCCGCAGGCGAACCTGCGCCAATTCTGATGATTACTGTCGGCTATACGACGGCTGATGAAGTGTTTGGTCTGGATGCAGCAGCCGATCCATAGCAAGTACCAAAACCAGCAAGCACTAAAACCGATATGGGCGGTACTGGACTCGAACCAGTGACATCCTGCTTGTAAGGCAGGCGCTCTACCAACTGAGCTAACCGCCCGACGAAAGCGCTGCAATGCAGCATTACCTCATCGACTATGAGAGTCGATTATAGCAGAATTCGCAACACCTGCTAGGATTCATAACAGTATTTCTGTTCTGCAACTCTGGCAAACGCCATGCCGTCGGGCCGTACACACGATCGCATTACCCTCTGGACCCTGCCTGTGGTGGGCGGGCTGGCGCTGGGGCTGACGCGCAGCAGCAGCCTGACGCTGATTGTGTGCGCGGGTTTTTTGGTGGGCGGGCTGCTGTTTGGGCCCGATTTGGATATTCACTCGGTACAGTTCAAGCGCTGGGGCTGGTTTCGATGGATTTGGATTCCCTACCGGGGCAGCCTAAAGCATCGCTCGCCCCTCTCGCACGCGCCCATCACTGGAACCGTTGTGCGGATTCTGTATCTCCTGGCATGGGTAGGGGCGGCCAGCTTTTTCGGACTGGCGCTGCTGAATCAAATCTGGCAGCTTGGCTGGACGTGGGGCGACATTGGTGGCGTGATGGGGCGATCGCTCCAAACACACGCCTGGGCCTGGCTGGCGTTTTGCGGCGGGCTGGAGTTGGGAGCGCTCAGCCACTACGCCGCCGACTATTTCGTGTCCAGCAGCAAGCGGTTTAAGACGCAGGGCTGGCGGGCGTTTTTGCCCAAGACACCGAAATCTAGGAAATCGAAACAACGCACGACCCGTTCCCGAAAACGGCGATCCTGAGCTTATGGCTTTGTCAGCTTATGGCTTTGCCCGGAGCAGCTTGCGATAAGCTGCCACATGCAGGTGAGCAGAGCGCTCCCAAGTATAGTGCTGGAGAATGGGCTGACTGGCCCGGACGAGGCGCTGGGCAACGGCGGGTTGGCTGAGTTCTAGCATCCCCTGGGCGATCGCCCCCACATCTTCTGGGTCAACCAGCACCGCCTGTCCAGTGGTGAGAAATTCGGTAAAGGGCGGACGGTTTGCCGTGAGGACGGGCAGCCCAGCGGCGATCGCCTCCAGCACGACTAAACCCCAGCCTTCTTTGGTGGAAGGAAACACAAACGCATTGGCGCTGCGGTAGAGGGCGGGTAGGTCTGCATCTGAAACCACACCGGGCAAGACGAGCGATCGCCCAATTTCGATTTCCAACGCCTGCACCCGCGCAAAGAAATCATCTCGATAGGACTGATAGTCAAACAGCGTCGCACCGCCCGCAATCACGAGTTGCGCTTGGGGCTGATCAGATAAAACCTGAGCAAAGGCCTTGAGTAAGAGAATAGAATTCTTGCGGGGTTCGATGCCGCCGACGGTTAGGTAGATGGGGGAGCCGTATAGCCCAAAGGTTTGCTGGATCTGAGCTTGGCGAACCGTGGAAACGGGAGAAAAGCGATCGCCCTTCACGCCATTGATCACGCGATCGGGACGGATCTGATACTGTTGCTGAACCGCTTGCTGCCAATGCTGGCTGACGCAGAGACACAGATCGGGACGGTCAATGGAGCGATCCTGACATTCCCGCAGGTATGGACTGTTGTATGCCTCGACATGGTGAACAGTTCGCACGACGGAGGGAATCTTGCCCTGATCTCGCAGGAGAATGAGCGCATTTGCAGTGATGCAGTCCTGGGCGTGATATATGTCATACGAACCATCCTGAAGAGGGTCATTGTCCAAAAAAATCACAACTTCTTGAATACGCTGGCGAATCAAGTCATCCACGCCTCCTTGCACAGGCAGAGCAGGAATCAGATGATAGGAACAGGATAGGTCTCGACCAAACCCTTGACCCTCTTTATCCAGCGCGTAGACACAAACGATATGCCCCTGCTGATGCAGCGCCTCTGCCAGTTCCAGCGTGTGGATAACGCTGCCTCTGGGGCGAGTGGAATAGGTGAACAGGGCAATTCGCAGGGGGCGATCGCGGTGAATCATGGAGGCGAGAATCCGGTGAGGGGCTGCTGGGCAAAATCCCAGAAAGTAACGGATTCTCCCTGAGAACGCAGAACGAGTTGCGTCGTGGGCTGAATTTCGCCAATGATTTGACACGCTAGATGGCGATCGCCAAACTGCCGCTGCACGGTTTCGACTTGCTCCGGCCGCACGCTGAGTAAGAATCCGTAGCTAGGAAAGCACGTCAGCCACCAGTCCAGCGCAATGTTACGGGGTGGCACAATGGCATCCAGGTCGATTGCCGCGCCGCAGCCGGAGGTTTCCAGCAGCATTAGCGCAGTGCCGATCACGCCGCCGTTGCTGATGTCTTTGGCCGTGTCGCAGAGGCCCGCTTCGGCAAGCTGGGGCAGCAGTTCCAGATCGGCGCGGAGGCGGGCGGGGTCGGCATCAGTGCTGGCGTTCCAGAAGGGATGGCGGGGATGGGCTTTGCCGCGCTGATCCACGACCATCAAGAGGCGATCGCCCGGTGTTGCCGAAAAGCTGGTTAGCAGGACGTGCGATCGCCCCAAAATCGCCACGCCAAGGGCGTTGTAAACACTGTGGCAGTTGGTGTGTCCGCCGACGATGGGAACCTGATACGCGGCGGCGGCCGCCTTCATGCCGTCGATCAGCGGCTGGCTGCGCTCGGCAGACTGGCTCCAGAGCGTGTCTACCACGGCGATCGGGCGGCCGCCCATCGAGTACACATCGCTGACGTTCACCATAACCGCAGACCAGCCCGCAAACCAGGGGTCGTTTTCCACAAAAAACGGCATCATGCCCTCCGCCGCCAGCAGCAGATAGCCGTCGCCATCGGGAATCGCGGCGCAGTCGTCACCCAGGAGAATATGGGGTGCATCCAGACGAAACGAATGGGCGATCGCCTGGATGTCTTGCTTGTGCAAAATGCCCAGGGATTCTCTCAGCTTTTTCACTCGCGTTTGAAACTGTCCTGTTGGAAACTGTCCTGCCTCGCTCACGCGCCTAGCTCGCCCGCTCGTACTGCACCGTGCTGTAGAGATTGTAGGGCATTGCAGGCCGCACCTCGGTTCCGGCCGGGTAATGGTGCAAATCAGCCTCCATGAGATGGTGGGGGCGATCGCACAGGGTCAGTTCCTCCAGGGTTTGCCAGTGCAACCGCTGAAAGAAGCGCACGTTTTGCAGTTGCACCGTCGCCAAAAACCGATGGCAGCCCCAGGTGTTGGCAGTGGTGACAGCTTTGTAAATCAGCCCTTTGCCAATCTGCCAGCCGCGCCGATAGTCGGGATGTGTGCCCAGCCGCCCGCCATACCACAGCCCCGGTTCGGGTTCGTAGATGCGGACAATGCCGACGACTTGATCCGTTGCATTTTCAATCGCAATGATGGGATAGGCGATATCGTCAATGCTATCTACGTCGCTATCCTGAAACAAGCCCTGCTCCGTGCAAAAGATCATGCGGCGCAGGTTGAAATATTCGTTCACTTCATGGGGCGATCGCGCCAGTTCAAAGTGATATCGACTACCGTCCATACTGCGTTCCTGGGGATGTGATTTTGGAGTTTGGATTTTAGATTTTGGATTTTAGATTTTGGGTGTCGCTTGATGTGGGAATGTGATGTGTGAGTGCTGTTTACTCGAAGGGGGTTACGCGACGGTGAACAGGGGGTTACTCGAAGGTGGACAGTGCTGAGCAAGCGCCACACTTTCCACATCCGGCCTTCATGTCGCGGGAGGACAATCCGGCTTGCCGCAGCAGTGCGCCGACCCGCTGATAGACCGCCATCATGAATTCGCTGCTGGGTGCAGGATGTTGAGCCAGCGGCGTTCCGGTAATCGGCACAAACGGCACAACGAACGGGTATACGCCAAGCTGGATGAGGCGATCGCACCCCTGCACCAACGCTTCTACGGTGTCGCCCAGTCCTGCCAGCAGATAGGTGCTGACCTGCCCTCGACCAAACACCTGAATCGCCGCTTCAAACGCCCGGAAGTAATAGTCCACGGGCACGTCTGCTTTTCCGGGCATAATGCGGGCGCGAACCTCCGGCGTAATCGCCTCCAGGTGCATTCCCAGGCTATCTACGCCCGCTGCGTGCAGCTTGGCAAACCAGGCAAAGTTGTCTGGCGGTTCGCACTGGGCTTGAATCGGCAAATCCACCCGCTGCTTTACCGCCCGCGCACACTCCGCCAGGTACGCCGCGCCGCGATCGCCCGTGTTGGGTGTGCCCGTCGTCATCACCATGTGACGCACGCCGTCTAAGCGCACGGCCGCTTCGGCCACTTCGGCAAGCTGGGCGGGCGTTTTGCGGGCGATGGTGCGGCCAGCCTCTAGCGACTTTTCAATGGCGCAAAACTGGCAAACGGTGGATTCGTCTCGATAGCGGCGACAGGTTTGCAGCACCGTCGTCGCCAGCACGTCGTGACTGTGCAGCAGGGCAATTTTCCAGTAGGGAATGCCGTCGGCGGTGGATAGCCCGTAAAACTTGGGCTGTTGGGGAAAATGCAGCGGGGCGATCGCCTCGCCATCCACACGCAGCAGGGGCAAGTCGGCGGGGTCGTCCAGAGACACAGAGAAGGGCGATCGCGCCGCCGTGTCCGTAAACACAGGCACCATTACGGTCGTGCCGTCCACGGTCACCGCCTTATGATCCGACGGACCCGCGCCGCCTCTGCGCCCCGATGCCCCAACTCGGTCTTCAACCAGCTTCAGACCCTGAGACTGAAGCGCCGTAATCAACTGCTGTTTGTTCATGAATCCTATGGTTCGTCGTGAAAGAGCCAGCCTCGGCAGACAGCGGATTGGGCAGCGCCGATGCCGCGCCGTGATTATCCTGCATGACTGACCAAGCGCTGGCGTTGAGATGGAGTTGCAGCAGGTCGGGGCGAGCATAATGGCCCACCGAGTCCATCATTCGCTTGCGCTTGGTGATGAGGGAGAAGTCTAAATCGGCGATCGCCATCCCTTCACCTTCGGTAATCGGCGCACACAGCGGTACGCCTTCGGGACTGATAATTGCCGTGTAGCAGCCGCCCGTCAGCACCTTTTGCAGCTTTTCGTCGGGCGTGATTTGGGCGATTTGCTCCGGCGACAGCCAGCCCGTTGCGTTCACCACAAAGCAGCCCGCCTCCAGCGCATGGTGGCGAATTGTGACCTCCATCTGGTCAGCAAAGATTTGCCCCACCATCGAGCCGGGAAACTGGGCACAGTGGATCTGCTCGTGCTGCGCCATCAGAGCGTACCGCGCCAGGGGATTGTAATGTTCCCAACAGGCCAGCGCCCCCAGGCGACCCATTGCCGTCTCCAGCACCGTCAGCCCTGCGCCGTCGCCCTGCCCCCACACCATCCGCTCGTGATAGGTCGGCGTAATCTTGCGCCGCTTCAGCAGCAAGGTTCCGTCTGCATCAAACACCAACTGCGTGTTGTACAGCGAACCGCCGTCGCGCTCGTTGACCCCCAACACCACCACAATGCCGTAGGAGCGGGCAGCCCGGCTAACGGCATCCGTGACGGGGCCGGGCACGAGGACTGCCTCTTCGTACAGCCGCATGTGTTCCTTGCCCATCAGCACGGGCGGCTGCACAAAGGAAAAGTAGGGGTAATACGGAACGAAGGTTTCAGGAAAGACAACCAGTTGGGCCCCCGCCTGAGCGGCCTGGGCGATCGCCTGCAACACCTTCTCTGTTGTGCCTTCCCGACTGAATAAAACCGGACTGATTTGAACCGCTGCCGCTCGAACCGTGCGGGAATAATCCATCACTGTTCACCTCGTTTAATTGCTGCAAGAAGGCAGGAGCGCTGCACAATACTCAATCAGCGCTACGGAACGTCCCACTTGAAAACCCGGCGCAGCCAGGCAATGCTCTGCGCCGCTTCTGAAACCGTTCGGCAAACCCCGCTGCGGACGGCGTGGGTGCAAACTCAAACTCCAGGCAAGGACTCCAGGCAAGGAATCGCCCGCCAAAAACTGGGAGCATCCGGGCGATCGCCCCCCTCACCCATCCACAGCCGAAAGCTGCCGGAAGATGAAACGCCGCCTTGAGGGCGATCGCCCCAAAGCAGCCGATCTGGTTCCCGCTTGCCCCCCTTTGAGAAGAGGGAACCAGAAAGCTTGAAGAAGCCTACGGAAGCTTAGAGGTGAGGCGTTAGACAGCAGGCGACCTTAAGTTACCCAATCCGACCCAGCCCCTAACCTCCGATCCTGAATCCTCCCGAAGCCTAGAGCGTCCAGGTGTCCAGAATAAACGCGCCATCCTTGCGGTGCAGCAAGATCAAGTCCAGCACGTCAAGCGGGCTGATGGGGCGAATGCCGGGAATCAGCGACGGCTCGCCGTGTCCGTAGAGCGCTTGGAGAGCAAAGCGGC
The DNA here is from genome assembly GCF_015295965.1 of Thermoleptolyngbya sp. M55_K2018_002. NCBI lineage: Bacteria > Bacillati > Cyanobacteriota > Cyanophyceae > Oculatellales > Oculatellaceae > Thermoleptolyngbya > Thermoleptolyngbya sp. M55_K2018_002. Next base: position 4,044 of record NZ_DVEA01000256.1, on the reverse strand, counting down.
AGGCGTAGACTTTACCGCCTTCGGCCATAAACTTGCTGAGCTGGTTGTTGAAATTTTGATGACCGGGAAACGCTTCATCGCCAATCTTGGGAAAGCCGCGCTGGATGCCCAGCGTCACGCCCGGCCCATAGAGCAGCACGGAGGTTTCAAACCCTTTCCGCAATAGCCGCAGCGCTTGCAGCAGGTTCACCAAGCCAATCGAGCCTTCAAAGGCGACCGTGTGGAAGGTGATGAGTGCTTTCTCCCCCGGATCAGCTTTGACATCGGGAAATACCTTTTCCTCAAAATCAACAAAATAGTCCCCCGGCTGATGGGCAGGTGTTGTCACTTCGGGCATACGTTCCTCCTTAGAAAACGGTGAAAGACTGAAAACGGTGAAAGCTTAACGGTGAAAGCTTAACGGTGAAAGCTTGACAATGACTGACGATGCTAGTGTGCGGCACAACTTGAGATGCGTGGGAGAGGGGTGTGACGCAATCTACAATCCTCAAATGCTCATGAATGCTCAGGTGACGCTCAGGCAAAGTCTGGGACGCAGTGGAGTGACCCGTTGCAGCGCAGAAAAACGATGCAGGAAAAAACATGAAGAATCCATACTCGCCGGATGCACAGGAACCCAATGGCGATCGCCTCACTGTTGAGCAATTGACTCAAAACTTTGCTAACAACCAGGCACTTGACTTGTCACGTTACGGGGTTTCGGCAAGAGCAGTTTGTATCTCTTCATACAAAGCATCCAGGACTATCCATACAGGTAGTACGAAAAATTTTGCTACCAGGCTTTATTTGCTTTTGCGAAAGCACCTAGCGATTTAGACAGGTGATTGGGGAGGGGAAAAGTCTACCTGGCCCTAAATTCAAGAGCCGAACGCCGCCACATTCATGTAGCTGGGCGGGCTGGCTTGCGTGATTTTGTAGCGAGATAGGATATGTTCTGACAGGTATTGGGCATCGCGGGCTATGCCAGAGAAGCGCCCCGAACCCCAGGTGTAGAGCCACGGCAGCCCTAGAAAATACAGCCCTCGCGCACCCGCCACAATGCCCCGCTCGTGACCGGGATAGCCTTTGCCGTCGAAGATGGGAATGTCAATCCAGCTAAAGTCGGAGAGGTAGCCCGTACACCAGATGACGGACGTGATGTTTGCGGCTTCCAGATCGAGGGTCAGCGGTTCATCGCTGGGTTCCCAGACGGGGCGAAAGGGCGGATCAACGGGCGCGTCGATGCCGTTTTTCTCAATGTAGCCGTCGATGGTTTTCTTGATGCTTTCGGCAACTTCATCGGCGTGATCCAGGTTTTGCTTGAGGTCGTCCCAGAAATAGAGCAGGCGATTTTCCTGCGGAAACGCTTCGCGATCGCCCACCTGCTTGAGCCGCCCGTGTAGCCGCATTCCTTCCAGGGCAAACTGGCGCAGGTCGATTTCGCGGCCGCCATCGCGCCCAGTAACGTAGTGGTTGGCTTTGTGGCGCACGGCTTCTTTTTGCGGATGCTGATCGACGGGCAGATCGTAGTAGCCCATTTCGTGCAGCCAGTCCACCACGTCTTTGCCACGATAGCGACGGGGCGATCGCGGCGCACCGCCCACGCAGAGGTGTACCTGCCGCCCTGCCAAGTGCAGGTCTTCGGCAATCTGGCAGCCAGACTGGCCCGTGCCCACCACCAGCACCGCGCCGTTGGGCAGTCGCTCTGGGTTGCGATATTGCGACGAGTGCAGTTGTTGAATCGAGGCAGGGAGTTGCTGGGCGATCGCCGGAATTTTGGGCTTATGATATCCCCCCGTGGCCACGACGACCTGATCGGCGGTGTAGTCGCCGTAGGTGGTGCTGAGGAAGAAGCGATCGCCCTCTTTTCGCAGGTGGCGCACCTCGATGCCTTCCAGGACAGGCGGATCAAACGCGGCGGCATAGGCTTCGATGTATTGCACGATCTCGTCTTTGACCATGAAGCCGTTGGGGTCATCACCCGCGTAGGGAAACCCCGGTAGCTGACACTGCCAGTTGGGCGTAACCAGGCAAAACGAATCCCAGCGATATTCCCGCCAGGAATGGCCGATTTTGTGCTTTTCAAAGACGAGATGGGCGATGCCCCGCTGCTTCAGGCAATAGCTCATGGACAATCCAGCCTGGCCGCCCCCCACCACAATGACGGGATAGTGCTGTTCCAAAACGTACCTCCGGTTTGCCGAACCCTGGGATTGAAAGAAACCTGCTGATCGTCAGGTTAGGAGGTTGCAAATAGGAAAAATTGTGCGCTTGGCTACGATGCACCCTAGTCTCACCATAAAGGCAGCCGGGGCAGATGGGAAGGCGATCGCCCCCAGGTTTTTTCCAGTGCTTTTGAAGATTACCTAACAAAATCAACAGGCATTCTGGCTTTGTTCGCGTTCGTCCTGCCCCAAAGTCGTTACCTTAATTTAAGGCCCTTACCCGGTTTGATCCCCAGATCGGACAATGGAAAGAGTAAAAGCCCGTCAAGCCCCCGCTCAAATCCCAAATCCTTGATGTGCAGCTTTTCCAGTCTGCCCTCACCCTAAATCTTTCTCCCAGAGCGGGAGAGGGACTTCCGAGCCGGACGGCTCCCCTCCTCCCCGCTTGGGAGAAGGGGCTGGGGGATGAGGGTGTTCTTTAGCCGCACACCGCCTTCACACCAAACTTATTAGGAGTGTTTACCTGTGGTAAGCAATATTGCCCAAACCCAATACGAACCCAAGACCCAGGCGATCGCCCGCCAACTGCTCAGCGCCACGCGGGAAAACCGCTCCTTTTTTGCCCAGATGCGCGACCAGATGAACATGAGCGAAAAACTGCTGGGCTGGACGATGGGCAACCCAGGGCTGCGGGTGCAGTTGTTTCACTTCATCGACGCGCTGCCCGCCCTGCAAAGCAAACCCGAAATTGCCCGCCATCTCCAGGAATATCTCAGCAAGGAAAATGTGGAACTGCCCGCCGCGCTGAAGGGAATGCTGAACTTTGCCAGCCCCGATTCGATGCCTGGCCAGGTGGCCGCGACGACCGTTTCCACCGCCGTTGAAACCCTCGCCCACAAGTACATTTCTGGCGAAACCATTAAACAGGTGATCAAAACCCTGGAGCAGCTTCGCAAAGAAAAAATGTGCTTTACCGTGGATCTGCTGGGCGAGGCGGTAATCACGGAGGTCGAAGCGCAGTCGTACCTCGATCGCTACCTGGAACTGATGACGGAACTGACGGCGGCATCCCAGTCCTGGCCCACGATTCCGCAAATTGACGAAGCCGATGGCGAACCTCTGCCCAAGGTGCAGGTGTCGGTGAAGCTGACGGCGTTTTATTCGCAGTTTGACCCGCTGGACGCAAAGGGCAGCCAGGAACAGGTGAGCGATCGCGCTCGTATCCTGCTGCGCCGCGCAAAGGAACTCGGTGCTGCCGTCCATTTCGACATGGAGCAATACGCCTACAAAGACCTGACGATTTCTATCCTCAAGCAAATTTTGATGGAGGAGGAGTTTCGCAGCCGCAGCGACATCGGCGTGACGCTCCAAGCCTACCTGAAGGACACCGAAGCCGACCTGAAGGGGCTGATCGAGTGGGCAAAAGAACGCGGCACGCCGATCACCATCCGCCTGGTGAAAGGGGCCTATTGGGATCAGGAAACCATCAAAGCCGCCCAGCACGGGTGGGATGTGCCCGTGTTTCAGCATAAGGAATCGACCGATGCCAACTTCGAGAAACTGACGCGCCTGCTGCTGGAAAATCACGAATATCTCTACGCCGCGATTGGTAGCCACAACGTGCGATCGCAGGCCCACGCAATGGCGATCGCCCAGGAACTCAACATCCCCCGCCGCCGCATCGAGTTTCAGGTGCTTTACGGCATGGGCGACAAGCTGGCCAAGGCAATGGTGAACCAGGGGCATCGCGTCCGGGTCTATTGTCCCTACGGCGACCTGATTCCCGGCATGGCCTACCTCATTCGCCGCCTGCTGGAAAATACCGCCAACACCTCCTTCCTGCGCCAAAACCTGGAGGAGCGCCCGGTGGAGGAGCTATTAGCCATTCCGCAAATGCGAG